>CAJCIR010000001.1 GCA_903970425.1 Chlamydiota bacterium
GTTGGGGGAGCTAGGTATTATCGAGGTTGATTCAGCTATTCCGACTGGATCAGTTACATAATCTAGAGCAGAGTTTGAATCAAGTGAACCGTTATCGGTAATAGAGTAAGTTAGCTCAAGTGCTGGGAGTCCATTGTATGTTGTCTGGGTAATGACTGCCCCAGATATATTACTATAAGATTGGGTGACTGTATTATAGTCTCTGGCCACTACTTGAGAAGGCGTCATGTTAGTCACAAAAATTATAGAAATCTGATCCGTAGTATTTAGAGTCAGGTATGACAGATTAATTAGTCCTATAGGGTAAGTGTAGCCGCTATCTACGTTGGCAAGACTGCCCTCGGTAGTTGCTGAATCAGATGTAAGCATAGTAGTACTAGATGGTAAGTTGATTGAAACCGCAGCTCCAGTTACGGCATTTGTTAAAGAGGCAGAGCTTGTTGATGCCAGAGTTGGGTTAACTGCAGCATAAATATCGCCAGAGGTGACGTTTTCAGTTCCGCCATAAACATACTGTCCTGAGGATGAAGTCGCAAGTGCATTCCAGCTAATATTATGCCCGGTACCGCTGGGAGTTGTATCGGTCCAGGTTGAGCCGCCATTGGTAGATGAATATATATCTCCGCCAAGTACTGCTGCCGTCAGAACTTGACCATTAGCGGAAGATGTGACTTTAAAGTACTGTAAACCATGCATGCCGCCGCTGGGAGTTGTATCAGTCCAGGTTGAGCCTTCGTTGACTGAAGTATATATATCGCCACTTTCTGCTAAAGCCACCAAGTCTTGGCCATTAGCTGACATAGCAACGCTTTCCCAGAGTGAGTTGTGTAAGCTGCCACTAGGAGTAAGGTCAGTCCAAGAACTCCCACTGTTAGTAGAGATATACAAATCATGTCCAAAGTTTGCAGCGGTTAGTATTTTGCCATTTGCTGAAGAGCTTATCGAATACCAGCTCTGACCACTCAGGGCAGTACTAGTAGTTTGATTTGTCCAGGTTGTGCCGTTATTTGTTGAGGTATATATATCACCGGTAGTTTGGTCACCGGCTGCTATAACCTGACCATTAGCAGATACAACGACATTAAACCATTCCTGGTTATGTGGTGAACCGCTAGATGTTGTATCGGTCCAGGTTGTGCCGCCATTGCTAGATGAATATATATCTCCGCCAAGTACCGCTGCTGCTAGACCTTGGCCGTTAGCAGACGATGTCACTTTATAGTACTGCAGGCCATGCATGGCACCGCTGGGAGTTGTATCGGTCCAGGTTGTGCCTTCGTTGACTGAAGTGTATATATCACCATTGTTTGCTAAAGCCACCAAGTCTTGGCCATTAGCTGACATAGCAATACTTTCCCAGAGTAAGTTGTGCAAACTTCCACTTGGAGTAAGGTCAGTCCAGGAACTCCCACTGTTAGTAGAAAGATACAAATCATGTCCATAGTTTGCAGCAGCCAATATTTTGCCATTTGCCGAAGAGCTTATCGAATACCAACTCTGACCGCTCAAGGCTGTACCAGTAGTCTGATTTGTCCAGGTTGAGCCGTTATTTATTGAGGTATATATATCTCCAGTAGTTTGGTCACCGGCTGCTATAACTTGACCATTGGCAGATACAGCGACATCAAACCATTCTTGGTTATGCGGTGAACCGCTTGAGGTTGTATCATTCCAGGTTGTGCCGCCATTACTAGATACATAAATGTCTCCACCATCCACAACTGCTGCTATAACTTGACCATTAGCTGACATAGAAACCGCAGACCAGTTTAAGCTATGTAGGCTACCGCTAGGGGTAAGATCAGTCCAGGTTGAACCATAATTTGTAGACTGGTAAATATCATTGCCTGATGCTACAGCTATGACGTCTTGACCGCTTGCTGATGTCGATAAATCGTACCACAACAGACTACTTAGTCCGGTTCCAGTGGTTTTATTTGTCCAGGTGTAACCTCCTCCATCAGCATATGAGTAGGCCGAAGAAACCAAAAATGCACAAGATAGTGCAAGAAGGAGAACAATTCTAGTTTTTGTTGTACGCTTTAAAAACATACCTCTTGATTGTCTCTCAGATTTTAATTACGTTCTGGGCAGAAGCTTATGCTTAAGATAATATCATAGTCGCTGTTGGTTAGTAATCATAAAAAACTGGACGACTATCGTGCATGCTATTACAACTAAAATTAAGTTAATTAATAATGAAATCTACAGCTTAGCACAGCAATACCAGTATCAGTATCAGATACTGAGTATACTAATCTATTTTGTTTATCTATACGCCTGGACCAATAACCAGAATAGTTTTCTTTGAGAGGTTCAGGTTTGCCAGAGCCACTGAACGGGGTTCTACAAACTTCGTCAATAAGTTTATTAATTTTCTTGAGAGTTT
The DNA here is from genome assembly GCA_903970425.1 of Chlamydiota bacterium. GTDB lineage: Bacteria > Patescibacteriota > Saccharimonadia > Saccharimonadales > UBA4665 > CAJCIR01. The sequence goes on from CAJCIR010000001.1 coordinate 2,390, forward strand.
TTTTATCTTGATTCAACCAATATTGATAATCCTCCCAGCCATCTTTGGTGAAAGAAACTTTTCGTTCTGGCATTTAATTCTCTACAAGCTCATGTCTTTCAACTTTGCCGGCTTTTGCATCAGCAATAGATCTTTCCAGTCTTTCCCTATTGGCTTTACTACTATTTAAATAGTCCGTCTCAGCTTTTGAGTTAAAGTCTTCAAGGGTCATTAGCACTAAAGCTTGACCGTCATTACGAGTGATGAGCAGGGTGTCCTGATCTTCTAAAACCTGATCAAAATAACTTTTAGAGTTCTTGCGAAACTTGGAGATAGTTGTAACATTCATAGTACTTTAAATTGTACTCTCCAAGGTATGTCCTGTCAATACAATTAAAAACTCCTCATAATAGAGGAATTTAAGCATAAGAGATATTGGAGGGCCATCGTAGACTTAATTTCCACCAAAATTAAATTATTAGGGCAAAGTAATGACGGGCTTTTTATCACTGCGGCCATATAGTATTTCTTTTTTTGCTTCCATATCCAATCTGATCGCCGTAGTATACCAGCCGACCGAACCACCGAATTTCTTGTCTCCTACTCGGCTATCAAGTTCTTTAACAAGTTGCATTGCTCCCAGCGGGCCTTTATCCTTGAGCGCTTTGAGAATTTCGGAATGGATAAAATCATATTTATCTCTATCGATGCTGACGCCCTTTTTAGTTGGGTCTGGATTCTGTGTTAATATTTTATTGTCCATAGGCTGAGTATATCAATTATAGATTTTCAGTAACAGAGGAGTCTATAATCCTGATTTTTGGGATTACAGTTCTCGTTGTTTCCACCAAATTAACCTGAAGCTTGCCTAGCTAATGCTATATTAAAATTAATGAGTATTTTTATAGATGTATTGCAAGTAGTAACTGCACTCCTCTATGTTATGTCGGGCGTAATGAAAACGTTTATGTTCGACAAAGCCAGTGAAGGAGTAAGGTCGTTTGATGCACTACCAAAAACGGTCTGGCAAGCACTCGGTGTACTTGAGCTTATATGTGTAGCTGGATTAGTAGCCTCGCTTGTTATAAATCATATTACGATACTGACAATTATTGCTGCGATAGTTTTGGCACTTGAGAGTCTTATCTTTGTATATGTGCATTTTAAATATAGAGAACAAAGCGCTTTAATTCTCAGTGCTGGACTTGGCGCCATAATGCTATTCATAGCTATTGGACGTATAGCACTCAATTAGTGCAGAATGCCGAATTCATTAGCTACACAACCATTAGGGACTAGAGTTATTAACAGATACAAAAGTAACACTTGAAAAGATGAGTTTATCATAAGCGTATTGAAGGGCCACAGTCATTGCTATATCAACTAGTTTTAAGTTAAGTAATATGTCTTCTGTAAATCCTCCAGCCTTCTGAAGTTTTCTTTATGGTTTGAGTTACGTCAGCAGTGATCAGAATCTGCTTTGAGTCATTTGGGGTAATAATAACTAACCAGGAATGTACTGTAGTGATACCATCATTTTCGGTAATCGTTACATTTTGAGCTAAGTGTAAAGAGGCGGCTGGTTCGTGACCCCAAACTTCTTTTGTGGCAGTAATTATCTCGCTACGGCCAGCATAGTTACCTTGAGACCCTTCCATGATACCGTCTTCTGTATATAGATTGGCGTAACCTTCATAGTCTCTACGTGTTGCAGCATTATCGGCTTGATGAACTAGATCTAATATTGCCAGTTTGTCTTCAGCGCTTAACAAAACTAGCCAGCCTTTGGCCTTAGCCAATCGCTTATTTTTTGCTGTATAGATTCCGGGAATAGTTTTTTCTTAATAACAGCATGAACTGCTTTTGGCGGGATTGATGAATAAGCACTACCTGTTTGGTGTGAGTATTGAGCTATCCTAAAACTAACACCCATACTGCAGAGCGCGTACGCTTCACTTTTATCCATACCAGCACAGCTAGCTAGCCATTCAATAGATTGTCTTAAACAGGCAACTAGAGCATCGTCTAAATTGTCAGCAAAACCAATAACTATCCAGGCTTTCTCTGTTTCTAGAATAGGAAACTTTAGCCCAGGTTGTTTACGTACATCTATCTGTAGCTCTAAATCTTCGGCAGCTGTCTCAATAGCCGTCTGGTCAACGACACCGTCACCCTCAGCGGCATGTATATCTCCTAACCAGAGTCTTCCACCAGGCTTTTTAACAGGCAGGAATAAATGAGTTCCAACTATGAAGTCACGTAATACTAAGTTACCGCCATAATCTCCGGCAAGTATTGCGCTAACTTGTTCATCGCCAGCGGGTTCGACACCCATAACTCCTATAAGAGGCCGAAGCTTTACGCCAATACCATCATCAAACAGAGCTTTAGTACGGTCTCTATCGAAACGGAAATAGTGGACATAAGGTTCTTTGAAGTCAGCAGGCAATGCACCAACACCTAGAGGAAACGAGTTCCAGCCCCAGTCAATAGTTCTTAACTTGAGTAGTGAAACTTCTAGCACATCAGCGACTTTTGTATCGGTAACTTCAACTGGACCGTTCATTGTATAAGGACCGTTTGGGTATCTATGCCTAAGCGGTTCTCTATCTGCAAAAGTCATACCAAATACTGCTTCATTACCCCAGTGTGTCCAAGTACTAGGATAACTTACAGTATCGCCACTTTTGATCGTAGCAACAGCTTGCGCCTTGGGGTCTAAGTAGCCACTTCTTACAGTGCTCTTTGTTGATTGAACTATGTGTGTTGCCATGATCCTATATTAACAAAAAAGACCTCAATAATAGAGGCCTAGAACACTTATATATTGGAGGTCCACAGTGAGGCTTATGTCAAATAAAATACATCAACCAGATGATAAGGGTTTTTCAAACAGGGCAGCAACATAATCCTCATACTTAGGCACGCTACGAGTACCGAGTTGTGTGAATCCTAGGTTTTCATAATAAGTACACAAATCCGTGTTACTAGCTTCACAATCAAGTCTCAAATAACTACGCCCATTTGATAAAGTTTGCTCCCCAGCCCAGTCAACGATTCTTTTACCTATATTTTGACCATGGTGTCCATCCTTAACCGCAAGCCGGTGCATATATCCGGCTATTGGGGGTTGTGGCCCCCAGTTTATTTCATCGTCCCATTGTAACGAGACAGTACCAATAACTTCACGATCTTGTTTTACGAGATACATCAAACTTTCTGTCATTGCGTCTTGGACCTCTTCTTCCGTCCAGCCCTCATTACCCCACACCATATCACCATGCCTTAGTTTGTGTTGAGTAGCATCTGATAATACGTCTACAAGTATGGGTAAGTCGTTCTCTTGTGCAGGAGTGAAAGAAAGTTCGCTCATTTGACTATTATAACATAAGTAATATGAAAACGCAACTTTGGAGGGCCATCTGGGACTTGAACCCAGGACACCCTGCTTAAGAGGCAGGTGCTCTAACCAGCTGAGCTAATGGCCCGATTTCAGAGGTTAATTGTACTATAATCGAGTCTCTCAGTAAAACCTACTGCTACAGAGGCGCACATGTTACAATAGGCCGCATGAAAAAAATACTGAGTGGAGCAGATTTGGCCGGCTACATAAAGTCCCGTCAGATCCACCAAGTTCGTGGATTGATTCAGTCTGCGGGTATCAAACCAAAGCTTGCAATAGTTCTTTGCAAAGATGATCCAGTCATAGATACCTACGTAAGATTAAAAAAGAAATATGGGGAAGACATCTCGGTAGATGTTGATATACATAACATTAAACAAAGTGAAGCACCTAAGTTACTTAACAAGTTAAGTAAAGATGAAACTGTTAATGGTGTAATCGTTCAGTTGCCGCTCGAAGATCCATCGGAGACTGATGAAATCGTTAACCTAGTAGATCCTAAAAAAGACGTTGATGCGCTCGGATCTAAAGCCACTTTTGATCCAGCAACACCAATGGCTATTCTGTGGTTATTAGCTGGCTATAATATCGACCTAACGGATAAGAAAGTGCTACTTATTGGACGAGGTAAGCTTGTCGGTGCTCCACTCGAACACATTCTGAAGAACTCAGGGGTAGAGGTTAATGTTGCTGATCGTCACACTGTTGATTTAAAAAAAGAAACACTCCAAGCGGATGTGATTATAACTGCCACTGGTAGTCCTAATGTTCTAACTTCGGATATGGTCAAGCCTGGCGCTGTGGTCGTTGATGCTGGTGTTGCAAGTGAGGGCGGAAAAAAGGTTGGTGACGTGTCTCCCGAATTATATGACCGCGAGGATATAACAATAACTCCACAAAAAGGCGGTGTCGGACCGCTTACTGTTTGTGCCCTTTTTGAAAACGTTATTCGGGCTGCTCGTCAACAAGTTTGAGTAGTATTTGGTAAAGATTATCTGGCATACTATGCGCCGATAATGCCCGATAGTGATAGGACTCGGGTATATCAAATTTATATTTGCTAAGCTCGGTATAAATTTTTTGGCTTAGCTGCATAGCCTCACGGCTTTCTTTTATATCTCCAACACAGTCCAAAGGTTTCGGCCCGGCAATCCCCAAAAGGGTATCGTAAATAGTCTCTAGTTTAGGATCGTTAAACAGGTTTTTGCCATTAAATAATTTCTCTAATTTATCTCTCGGTACAAAGGGTGATAGGGCCATAAAACTAAAAGCACATTTAGAACACTCACCACACCAAAACATCTTGTCATTGTTATGAGTGAATGCCCGGTTGCAAGAACTAAAAACATCTTTGTATTTATCGAAATAGGAATTGGCAAAAATTTCCGCAATGCGTACCTCGCTTAGCGGTCTCAGGAAAGAATAGTATCGGTAGCTGTCGTTGAAGACATGCCTGAGTACCTTCTGAAAATCTTTTTCAAACTCTAGGGACTTAGAGTATTGATGATTTATATCTACACCTTGGTAGTTGAGTGTCGGCTCATTAGCTGAGTTTTCGTTGGAAACGACCACGTCAGATTTACCAGATAATACGGCAGTTACTAAACCGACACAGGCGAAAATAGCGGAGATTGGTATGTGTCCGTTATAGGCCTTGTCGCTATTATGCTCAAGCAAAGATCTATCCCATTGTCGCTCAACCCATAAATGAGGCAAACCAGTTCGCTCAACAAGATCTGTTAGCTGAGGTCGGTGACCCAGACTCCAAGTAGAGACTTTTGGTATGTCTCTCAGGGCTTCGGTCGTAACCAAAGAGTCCTTTCCACCACCAATTCCAATTAGCAACTCATCACTAGAATTATGTTGGGGGGTGCTTAGAACCTTGGCATTAACTGGGAATTTTATCTCAGTTCGAGGATCGAGTTTGTTTACGTAAAAAAACTCACCGAGTCCTTTCTGATATGTTTTTGAAAGAAAATCAGCTAGCCTCTGATTAATTTCTCCGCACTCCACTACTATCTCAGGAGCCAAATAGGCTTTGTAGTATGAAACTCCGGCCATGAAGAACAGCAACTGACAGGCTCGATCAAGGACCAACGGGTCGTAGTCATATAAGTCAAAGTCAAAATGGAAGCTTTCAGTAAAATCGAGTATCCCATCGTAGTTGTAATAAAGTTCTAGAGACTTATTAGCTACATCAAATTCATACTTTTTAAAGATAAATCTTTGGTAGGCACTCATAATCTCCCTACCTCTTTCTTGAATTGAAGGCCACGATCTTCGAAGTCCTTAAACATATCGAAGCTAGGGAAGCCGGGGGATAGTATTACGCTGTCGCCACTTTGCGCAGCTTTCTGAGCTTTAGCCAAAACTCCTTCCATTGTTTTTGTAGTCACGATTTCATAGTTGGTGTAGCCGATTCCATCCAAAGTCTCAGATACTCTGTTGGCGCTGGCTCCTATAAGAACTACTTTTCTCAGATCAACATGATGTCTTTTTATTGCATGAGATAAATTCTGCAATGGAAGTTGTCTGTCGAACCCACCGATTATAATTACTTTTTTACCAGTTATTGCGTCAAGCGCTGCAATAGCAGCGTCAGGGACTGAGGAAAAAGAATCGTTATAGTATTTAACGCCGTCAGCCTCTCTGAGAAGCTCCAGCCGATGTTCGAGCCCAGCAAAAGTCGTGACCACTTCTCTTATTGCCATTTCATCTTGTGTGAGTTGCCACACTGCAGTAATTGCAGCGCAGACGTTTTGCCAGTTGTGAGAACCCAGTAACTGAAGTTCGTGTGTCTTACAAATACCGTGACCATCAATCGTGATAGTCCCGTCTTTAACTTCTGCACCAGGTGACTTAAAGTAGGGGATTTTATCTCCTCGGCTAACACTAACTACACCTTCTGAGCCAGGATTGCCAGAGTAGTATATGGCTTTGTCGCTTTGGGTTTGGTGGGCGAATAATTGTTGTTTGGCAGTGGTATATTCTTTTTCGTCTCTATGCCAGTCCAGGTGTTCGGGAACAATTAGCAGGCATACACCAATATGCGGTGATTGTTTGAGGTCAATTAGTTGGAAGCTAGATAGTTCTAATACTACCCAATCATCGGGTTTTATTTCCTCGTCTAGCAAGTCAAGTGCCGGCACACCAATGTTCCCACCTAGATGTACTTCTTTACCGCTGGCTCGCAGTATTTCAGTTATTAGTGTACTTGTCGTCCCCTTACCCTTGGTTCCTGTTATACCGATGATGTTTTTCGTAGGACATACTTTGAAAAATTCGTTTGTTCCAGTAGTAACCTTTTCGAGTATCGCTTCTGAATTGGCATCAACAATATCGCTAGGACGAGTACCAGGTGAACGGATTATAAGGTCAAAATCAGATAAGTCTTTTAGGTAGGTAGTGCCTGTCTTTTTAGATACACCCTCAGGAACATGAACAGCCTCGTTCTTATCACAGATAGTAATCTCATTACCGGATAAATTACCCCAATAAGTAACAGCAGAAGCGCCCTCTCTTCCATAACCTATAATTGCAATTTTCATAGAGCTAATTATGCCTGCAGCTCAGAAGTTACACAAAGTTTATTTACTAAGCTCAGTTTTAACAAGTTCAGCAACTTGCTTTGGCGTCATGTCTGCCTTTAGAATAACAGCGCTTACTCCAAGTTTTTTAATATCGTCCGGGACCTCTTGCTCCCCCATATTGGTGAGTATTATTACTTTTATTTGTTTACCCCAAGCTGTAGCACGCATTTTTGCTAGCATTTCATCACCGTTCATTTCTGGCATCATCAGATCAAGCAAAATTATTGCTGGTTTCATTTTCTCAGTAAGCTCAAGTCCCAGTTTTCCATTTTCGGCAGTCTCGACTTCGTATCCGTCTGACTCAAATTTCATTCGGTACATCTGGGCAATCGCCTGGTCATCCTCTACAATAGCAATCTTTGTCGACATGATATCTTTCCTCCCCAATCTAACAGTCTAATTGTACAATGAATAAGTCTATATACTTATAATATAAACTTAACGTGAGAAACCATGGGCCATAAAAAACTAACTACAGAAGATCCTAGCGAATCTTATCCAGATTTTTTGAAAAAGATTAGCAATAAATCAACATCATTAGATAAAACAAATCCGATCATTGTTAGTGCACGAGGCAAGGACGGCTTGGCACAACTAAAGTCGTTAATAGAAAACAATTCTCCTTCTAAGATAGTTGATAATTACGGCGAACAATATGCTGAGCTGCTTCTTAGTAGAAATGCTCATTTATATAGATCCAATTACGACGTTCAAGTCTCATCAATAAGGGACTTGCTTAAGGAACACTACGGGAAAAATCATGAATGGGAACTTGGATCCTGGGTGTACTTCCCTTGGTCAGACGTACTGGTTCACATACTACAACAAGATGACTTTGAGGAACTCCGCACAATTCGAAACAGAGATTTAATAATGGCTAAAGAGCAGAAGAAGCTGTTTAATTTTGAGGTAGCTTGTTTTGGTATGAGTGTTGGAAGCGCAAGTGCATTAGCCCTGGCGATTACAGGAATATCGAGGAAAATGAAGCTGATAGATGGGGCTACAATAAGTGGCTCAAATTTGAACAGGATTCTGACTGGCGTGGAAGATGTCGGTAGAGACAAAGCTACTGTTATCAGTAATAAAATTTTTGAAATGAATCCATATTCAACGATTAAGACATATGACAAAGTAACAGCACAAAATATTGGTGAAATATTTGATAAACCCTGGCCAATAAAAATGGCAATCGATGAAATCGATGACATTGAAATGAAAGTTCGGATTAGAGCCGAGGCCCGGGAGCGACGAATACCCGTCCTTATGGCAACAGAAATAGGGGATACAATAATACTCGATGTTGAGAGGTACGATCTAGAACCTGAGAGACCACTATTTCATGGAAGAGTTCCTGGTATTGAACTTCTTCTGGATAAGAAAATAGAGGATTATCGCGAATGGACTAAGCACGCTGTAGGGATAATTGACCCTAGTAATATGTCTATAAAGATGCAGGAATCGGTGCTAAAAATCGGTACTACAATCGTTACACATCCACAACTTGGCTCGACAGTAATGATGACGGGGGGCGTTATTGCCTTTGCG
>CAJCIR010000002.1 GCA_903970425.1 Chlamydiota bacterium
GCAGCCTATGGCCATTTCGGTAAGGCCGATCTTCCTTGGGAGCAAATTAAACAAGTTTAAGGTCATCAAGCTCGGGCGGTAAAAACCCTTTTTCGTGTTGAAAATTTGCTTTCCACTCGTAACCTTTACCATAGCCCAGATCTTTCATTAATCTAGTTGGAGCGTTGCGTAGGTGAACTGGAACGGGCAAATCGGGATATTCTCTTGCAGCATTGAGTGCTCCACTCATAGCGTTGGCAATAGCCCGAGATTTTTTACACTTGGCTAAGACTGTCGCGCAATGAAAAAGATTATATTGGCATTCTGGCACCCCTATTCTTTCAACAGCTTGAAAAGTAGCAACAGCAAGATTTAGGGCTGCACTGGCTTCTAGTCCGATATCCTCGCTAGCAAATATAACCATTCTCCTAGCAATAAACTTAGGATCCTCACCTGCTTGCAACATTCGGGCCATATAATATAGAGCAGCATTCGGGTCGCTGCCTCTCATACTTTTTATAAAAGCACTGATAATATTGTAATGATTTTCCCCAGCCTTATCGTATCCGGGTACTCGCTTTTGGGCTGCAGTAGTTACCGCCTGCTGATCTATGGGCTTGTTACTAGATAACTGTTCTGCTAATTCCAGATTACCAAGAGCTATCCGAGCATCACCTCCTGAGAGTTCAGCCAGCAAATCGATACTGGAATTTGGCAGTCGCTTGAGAGCTAGGTTTTCGAGCTTAGCAGCCCGCTTTAAAATCTTGATTATGTCTTCTTTGCCCAGGGGCTCAAGAACTAAAACTCTAGATCTACTAAGCAAAGGATTAATGACTTCGAAACTTGGATTTTCAGTGGTTGCGCCAATTAAAACGAGTGTCCCATTTTCGACATAAGGTAGAAATGCGTCTTGCTGAGCTTTATTGAAACGATGTATCTCATCAACAAAAAGAATCGTAGTGCGATCCATTTTTTGGTTAAGCTGAGCTTGTTCGATAACTTTAGTCACATCAGCCTTGCCGGCGCTAACGGCACTCAGTTCAACAAAATCGGCCCCGATCTCATTGGCAATAATTCTTGCTAATGTTGTCTTCCCAGTGCCCGGCGGACCCCATAGGATCAGACTTGTCGGCTGCTTGTTAAGAATCATCTCGCGGATAATTTTGCCCTCAGATACTAAATGATCTTGTCCGACTACTTCATCAAGCTTCTTGGGGCGCATTCTCTCTGCTAATGGTCTTGGGTCCATATCTCCACTATGCGGGTATGACACTTAAGCGGTCAAGTGATTGTGCAAATTAGGCCATCACTACCCATTGGCAACAATTTAGATATTGCAAAAGTTTTTTTCCAAGCATAAGCTTGTACGTGGGAAGTGTGAGGCTTCCTGAAAAAAATACAGACCCGGGCATCACCGCTCGGGTCTTTTTAGTACACGCTTGCTATAATATTTATATGATTGTGGCGGTAATAATTTTGGGGGTGCTATGCGCCATACTCTTTGCAGTATTATTCTTGCGTAACCGTGGGCCGGCTAACGACAATGCGACACTACTGATTAAACAAGATCTGACTACGCTTAGCGAAAATGTCAATAAGTTAAAGGATGGGCTGCAGGATCAAATTGCTGAACGCTTGGAGAAGAATCACGAACTCATGCGTGAATCTATCCAAAAGCAGTTCAGTCAAAGCTCAAAGATTATCGGCGAGGTAACCGAGCGGCTGGTTCGACTTGATGAAACTAACAAGCGTGTCGGTAATGTTGCTGACGAACTTAAGACTCTTCAAAACGTTCTACAAAACCCAAAGCAGCGAGGTGTCCTGGGCGAGTATTACCTTAATAAATTGCTAGAAAACGTAATGCCCCCGGGTAGCTATAAACTTCAATACAAGTTTAAAAATGGTGACATGGTTGATGCGGCTATAGTCTTGGACAAGGGGAAGCTGCTGCCGGTAGACAGCAAGTTCTCACTAGAGAATTACAATCGTGTCGTAGAGGCTAAAGACGGTGAGAATAGGACAATCCATAGCGGTGCGTTCAAGATTGATCTGAAAAACAGAATAGATGAAACCGCAAAATACATTAGACCCTCGGAAGGGACAATGGATTATGCCTTTATGTTTATTCCAAGTGAAGCAATTTACTACGATCTACTAATCAATAAAATTGGTGCTACTGGTACTAATGCCAATGACTTAATCGAATATGCTTTTCGAAAAAAGAATGTAATTATTGTTAGCCCAACTACGTTTATGGCTTATCTGCAAACAGTGCTTCAGGGCCTACGGGGACTGGAGATTGAAGAGCAAGCTAAAGAGATTCAGCAGCGAGTTGGAGAACTCGGTCGTCACATAAATTCCTATGATCAATACATGCAGAAACTAGGCAGTAGTTTAGGCACAACGGTTAATCACTACAACAATGCTCACCGTGAGCTGGGTAAAATCGATAAAGACATAGTTAAAGTTTCTGGCGTCGAGAGCAGTGTTGAGCCACTACTTATAGACAAGCCACTGCTCGACGAAGAGTAGTCTAACTCTTCTTTTTCTGGCCACTTTTTAAATCGATGTATAGGGCTGCCGTCCAAGAGAAGTTATCTATCCCAGCTGGTTCTCCAGTCATTGGATCGAAATATTCACTTAGTCCACTGGTCTCTACTAGTTGCAGAGTTTTAGCCGTCAATGTCTCTGCCTGAGTGTCATAGCCATATCTGCGAAGACCATCAATGATTAGCCAATTGGTATTGATCCAGGTGGGTCCCTGCCAATAGGTTTTAGGGCTAAACCAAGCCGAGTTTGCCGGAACGCTAGGAACAGGGAAGGGCGTTCCAAATATGTGGTGATTTTCTAACATACTAACTAGGTGCCCGGCACGTTCTTTGCTAATGCATCCAGCATAGAGTGGCATGAGTGCTGCAATAGAAGGCTCTTGCAGCAGGTGGTGTGTGACAAAGTCTCTAGAATAGTATTCTCCAGCGTACGGATCCCACAAATCTTCAAGTGTCTCTGTAGTTTTCTTCATTTTCTTTAATAGATCTTCCGGTAATTCCTCGCGGATACTTTTAGCAACGTGTCTAAGCAGTTCGTTGGCACGAATGAAGATGGAGTTAAATACTAGATCTTCGATAGCAAAAAGAGAATGATCAAGAATTTTATCGATGTTATAGGCTTTTCTCTTTAGCCTTCTTTGAGTATCAAAAAATACTAGGGCCTCAATATTTGAGAGACGTTGATAAGCTGGGACATAGCGTGTATCTCGACGCAACAAACTCTCAATCCAGTCGATATGTAATCTCTCAATTCCACGGATCCACCAAGGCATTAAATGGTCATGCATGGCTCCCATCCAAGGCGGCGTGTTATCAAGACCAGTTTCCCAAGGGTGAATTAGTAATATTAAGCCTTCTTGATGTGGGTCTCGGTCGTTATATAACCACTGATGGTATCGAAGGAGTGAGGGGTAAACCATCTTATACCAGGTTCGTCGTTCGCCAAGTGGGAGCTTATCGCCAATTCTAACAATAGCCTCAGCTAACATAGGCGGCTGAGTTATACCCGACGTAGAAACATGATCGGGTGAAAAGGGATTTATTTTACTTTGCCAAAGGTCTCGGTCACGCTGATAACTGATCCCGTTTTCAAAGACAATGTTGGGTACCATGCCGTTGCTCCATTGCCCGCTTAGTAAACTTAGGATTTCTGTTTGAGCCCGGTCGATATCGTAGTGACGTTGTCCGATGGATATAAAACAGCTATCCCAAAACCATTGGTGCGGATAAAGGTGCCCGGACGGCACGGTGTGCGTACCCCGGTCGTTTTCCTGGAGAACTCTCTTTGCTTCTTGAATAAAGTCTGTTGGTGTTTGAGGCTTAGCCATGTCAGGCTCTTGCATATTAATTAGTATATCGTACTTATACTTATGCGTCTCAAGGACTGATATACTGTAGATCAGGTATGGACTATCAACACCCAAGAGTAAGGGAAGTTGCTGCCCTGTTAACGGATAAAAAACGTCTAAGTAAAGACGGGAAGTCTATTTTGCGTGCCCCAGAACTGGGAGCACTATATGCTGAAATTGGTGGCTTGCCGGCAGCTGATCGGGCCAGTTTTGGTAAAGAAGTAAATAAACTAAAGTCCGAACTGGAAAAGCTTGTAAATAGTAATGATGCACAAACTAAAAAGCTACCTGACATTGATGTCACGGCACCCTTTGACCAAAACGTAGAAGAGGGCAGGCGCCCGGGACCACTGAGTAGTGCCAATGGTAGCAGGCATCCTCTAATGGCCGAGAGGGAGGTTATCCTAGATATCTTTTATCGGATGGGCTTTAAGGCCTTTGAATCGCGACAACTGGATGATGACTATCACATGTTTGAAAGCCTAAATTTTCCAGAAGGTCACCCGGCTCGTGATGATTACGATACTTTCACTACGACCGACAGCCTAATTGCTCCAGCCCACACTAGTACCATGCAAAACCGAGTTCTTAAAAAACTAAAGTCGAACCTGGATAAGAAGCAGCCAATAGCGGCTATTATTCCAGATCGTGTCTTTAGAAACGAGGACATGGACGCACGTCACGAACATACCTTCTATCAGCTTGAAGGAATATATGTTGATCGCGCCATACATGCCGGTAATTTAATCGCTACGCTAAAGACTTTTTTGCAGGAATATTATGGGAAAGAACTTAAAGTTAAAACGCAGCCTTTCTATTTTCCATTTACAGAACCCAGCTTTGAATTTGCTTTGAGCTGTCCTTTTTGTGACGGCAAAGGCTGCAATATTTGTAGCCAATCAGGTTGGATTGAGCTACTGGGTTGCGGTATGATTCACCCCAATGTTCTTAGGGAAGCCGGCATAGACCCTAACGAATTTACGGGATTTGCATGGGGCTGTGGGATAGATCGCTTGGTAATGATGAAGTACGACATAGAAGATGTCCGGCATTTTGAAGCTGCTAAATTAGAATTTTTGAGGCAGTTCCGATGAAAGTAAGTACGCAATGGATGAAAGATTTCGGTGGGCAAGGGCTTGATGTCCCAACCGACAAGCTAGTTGAAACAATTGGTGCCCAACTGGGAGCTGTCGAGGAAACTACTGATCTCAGCACACACTACAAAGGTATTTTGGTGGCAAAAGTTGTGGATTGTGTTGACCATCCTAATGCTGATAGATTGCACGTTTGTAAGATTGATGATGGTCATAAGGCCGACGACGTTGAGCGTGACGACAACGGTTATGTGCAGGTAGTTTGCGGAGCTCCAAATGTACGCGAAGGCCTATTAGTAGCTTGGATACCACCCGGTGCAGTCGTTCCCTCAAGCGTTGAAACATCCGAACCTTTTGTGCTTGAAGCCAGAGATCTAAGAGGACAGAAAAGCAATGGTATGTTAGCCAGCCAAAAAGAGTTAGCCATTGGCGACAGCCACGAGGGCATTTTGGTAATAGATGAGCCAGCCAAACCAGGAGACAGTTTTGCCAGTATCTATAAACTCAATGACCAAATTATAGATATTGAAAACAAAATGTTTACTCATAGACCAGATTGTTTTGGGATGCTCGGCGTAGCAAGGGAAATAGCCGGGATTTCCGGACAAGCCTTCACCTCACCAGCGTGGTATCTAAACAAGCCGCAGCTGCCTGTTAGCGGGGAATCGCTGAAACTGGAAGTAGTGAATGAGGTGCCAGAGTTGGTGCCAAGATTCATGGCTTTAGCTATTGCTAACGTCGAAATTAAACCTAGTCCAATCTGGCTACAAAGCTTCCTAAGCCGTGTCGGCGTTCGTCCAATTAATAATGTAGTTGATGCCACAAACTACATCATGCTGCTAACTGCGCAGCCGATGCATGCCTATGACTACGACAAAGTACGAGCCCAGGATAAAGGGTGTGATCACGCTACGATTTTAGCTCGTAGGCCCTTGCCTGACGAAAAACTGGAACTTCTAAACGGGAAAGAAATTAGTTTTGGTGGGCAGGAGATCATTATTGCTAGCGCTAGCAAGCCGATCGGTCTCGGTGGTGTAATGGGGGGAGCCAGTACAGAAGTCGATAACCAGACTAAGAACATTATTTTAGAATGCGCTACCTTTGACATGTATAACATCCGACGAACTTCCATGGCTCACGGTATATTCTCTGATGCCGTAACTCGTTTCAACAAGGGCCAAAGCCCACTACAAAACGATCGAGTTATCGTAAAGTGTGCAGAGCTAATAAAGGCCATTGCTGGTGAGTCCGCCGGCTATGCCAGCGAACTTATTGATCTAAACAATGTGACGACTGTTACTAAGCCGGTCGTTCTGTCGGCTGACTTTGTTAACGCCAGACTTGGTCTATCGCTTAGCATTGCAATAATGAAACAGCTACTGCAAAATGTAGAGTTTGTTGTAGAGGAAAAAGATAACAACCTAAGTGTGACTGCTCCTTTTTGGCGTACAGATATTGAGATTCCAGAAGACGTGGTTGAGGAAATTGGCAGGCTTTATGGTTATGATCAGTTGCCGCTAGTTCTACCAACTCGGTCACTAAAACCAGCATCTAAGAATACTATGATAAGTCTAAAATCACGACTCAGTGATAGGCTAGCCGCTGGTGGTGCCAACGAGGTACTTACTTATAGTTTCGTTCACGGTAAGTTACTAAGCAGTGTGGGCCAGGACAGTGAGAAGGCTTTTGAACTAAATAATGCTCTTAGCCCAGAACTACAGTTCTACAGAGTTAGCCTGACACCGAGTTTACTAGAAAAAGTCTATCCTAATCTTCGATCCGACTATGTCCGTGGTGAAGACAACGAATTTGTTCTTTTTGAAATAAATAAGACACACAATAAAGGTGATAAAGACGAGGAGAAACTACCTAAAGAATGGCAATCCTTGGCTTTATTGTTTGCTGCCGATGCTAAAACGGCGGCTCGCAAGTACCAGGGAGCAGCTTACTACGGAGCTAAACGTTACTTAAGTTTTCTGCTCCAAGAAAGTCAGTTAAATCTAAAACTAGTTCCTCTAAAGGACATTAAGAAAGCTGACTTGGAGAGTTCGACATGGGTCTCTCAGCTTGTTAAGCCGTTTGAACCTGGGCGTAGTGCTGTGTTAATAGACGAACTAAATAAGATCAGGGGAATAGTAGGAGAGTACACGGCCGCTGTTAGACAAGCCCTTAAGTTGCCCGACTTTGCCAGCGGTTTCGAGCTTGATATAAGTGTATTTGAGGATCAACTGCCTGGTAGTGGCTACATCGCATTGCCGCGTTTCCCCAAAGTGGAGCAAGACGTTACTCTTAGGGTTCCTAAAACTCTTGAGTACGCCGAACTTTTTGACTTCATATGGGATAAATTGGACAGCGATAAACCCAAAGATACTTTCTTTACTTTGGTTCCTTTAGGTATTTATCAAAAAGACGAAGACCCCAAACACAAAAAAGTAAGCTTCAGGTTGTGGATTAGTGCCTATGATCGCACCCTCACCAGTGACGTGGTTAACGAGTTACTAGATCAAGTCTCGAAAAAAGCCGAGAAAGAGTTTGGCGCCGAGCGAGTTTAAGATTTAAAGCGACATAAGCTATGCAATTTGGCCAAGGCTTAGATATAATAGCTGAATATGTTGAGAGAGGCTGTGCGTGTAATAATTGTGAGAAACAAGCAATTGCTAGTTATGTCTAGGGATAAATTCGGCCACAAATACTTCTCTTTAATTGGAGGGGGCATCGATGCTGGAGAAACACCCGACCAGGCCTTAGTTCGAGAAGTTCGTGAAGAGACTGGTTTAAAGGTTGTCAATCCACGACTAGTTTACATCGAGGAAGCCGGCAAACTCTTTGGTACTCAGTACATATTTTTATGTGATGACCCTGGTGGCGAGATTGCTCTGGAAAAGGACTCGGATGAAGCTAAAATCAACGAACTCAAACAGAACCTTTATGAACCTAAATGGCTAGCTATTGATGAGCTTCCAAAATCGCCATTCCTAAGCACCGAACTCAAAGACCAGTTAATAAAAGATCTGGCCAACGGCTTCGCTCCCAAACCTATAAGTTTTAGCTCTAACGCAAACTATGAGTCAGATGAACAAATCAAAAGGAGGAACGATGGCTGAAACTAAAAAACGAGTAAGAGTATTTTCTATTATTATGGTGGGGTTATTTTTCGTAACCTCTTTTGGATTTAGTTTCCTAGTCATATGGGAGGCGCACGAGAATGACAGCAATACTACTAATAGTACGGCTAGCACTACATCGAGCAATAGTAGTATAGTTAGTGGCTTGGCTACTAATGATCAAGCGGGATCAAAACTTGATGGCTTTACACCTACAACTAGCATCCCGTATCTACAAACTAAAGACCTTGCTGATGGAACTGGCGCAGAAGTTAAAACTTCTGACACAGTTACCGTCAACTATACTGGCGCAGTTGCTGCCACGGGCACAATTTTCCAGAGTTCTTATAGCACGGGCCAAGCAGCTACCTTTAGTCTTACTGAAGTCATTAAAGGTTGGCAATTGGGTATTCCTGGCATGAAAGTTGGGGGCACAAGGGAGCTTCTTATTCCTGCCGCTCTAGCTTACGGCGCAAATCCCCCTAGCGGATCTGGAATTCCGGCCAATGCCAACCTGGTATTTTACGTTACTTTAGAAAAAATAAGCTAAAGCACCTCTTAAAAATCTATGTAAAAAGCACAATATATAGGGCTATTGCCAAAGCCTCAAGCGCTATATATAATCGTCATTATCACTTAAAAAAATAACAAGAGGAACCATCTTATGGTCAAAAACATCACTATATTTACTACTAACACCTGCGCTTATTGCGGCATGGTAAAAAAGTGGCTGGGCGCTAAAGGTTACAGCTACGAAGAGGTAAATCTTGACCAGAATCCTGATCGACAGGCAGAGGCTCTACAAATCAGCGGGGCTCTAACTGTCCCAGTAACAGTAGTCACTAAGCACGACAATAGCCGTGAGGTAATTGTTGGTTTCAATCTTTCTAAGTTGGCTCCAGCTGTAAACTAACCTACACTCAGTAGTTTTACATGTGATGCATCTAACAGACATCTCTGTTCTGCTAGATTAAAATATACCCTAAATAAACACAGCCCAAAAAGATAATATCAGGGAGTTGAGTATAGGGGATATCTTAGATGGTGGTGAAAAACCACCATTTGCTGAAATTCGAAAACAGTTCTTAGAGCGCGTCGCCCAGACGCCAAATAAAGAGCTAGATATGTGGCATATTCAGATCGCTGATGATGTACGGCATATGGACCGCAATTTGGATGGTGTTTTAGTACAGGAATATAGAGATAGGGAAAGCGATAGATTTGAGGGCTATAGACCCATTGGCTCCGAAACTGAAGCAGACATAGTTATTATGCTGATGAGCGCGGTCGCCACTCTAGACAGGGGAGGATTTGTAAACGACTTGACCTAAACTCTGTGAGGAACCAGGAACTTACCCTTGACGGAGTCTAGGGTTTTCAAGGGAGGATACGCCAAGCCCGGTAGCAAACAGCGCCACCGAGGAGATCACGCTTTCAATCAGATATATGTCCACTATGTCATGAGTATGAGCCACAATACGTTCGTCTCTGTCTAATTCAGCAGTTGAGGTTATCATGCCTGGAATGTGGGAGTTAGGATTAGCCCCGTAGGCTTGAATGTCGGCTGCAATAGCACTGTCATGACTCGACTCAATTACCCCGCCAACGCCGCCAGTAGCTATGCCTAAGGCGCTCAGGGCCAAGATACCGTTTGTAAGCCACTTCAAATGACGGTCACGGCCACGACCGTGATATGAAGGACGAGCTGGACTAATATCTGAATCGGTCACTAGCCTCAGATGGACTAGTGGACTATTGGAACGTGCTTCTCTACTCGCTGTCATATTTATCCTATTGGCCTCTCAGTTCGTCGTATGTTTTATTCCATAGCTCGTGATACTGATAAGCATCAAGAATCCTACTCAGGGTAAATTCCTGTAGTACAGGGTCTTCAGGTATTTGGCTCTTGTGAATCGAGAGTGTTCCACCGGATCGAGCGATGTTTCCTTCTATAAAAGTCTCGGCTGTTTCTATCCCGGCCTCAACTATTGATGTCGTTGAATCTATGTGGGTAAGCTCACTTGTTACGATACCTTCAATGCCGCCTGTCACAAGAGCCAACCCTATACTAAAACGTGACAATCGGCGAAAACTTGTTATTCCTTCATCTGCCAACTGTTTGGCCGCTTCCGTATCAGTAGGTTGAGCAGGAAATATCTGTAGGACGCCCTCGGGTCTGAGTACGCGCAGTGATTCTCTAGTAACACCTTTTATACCTCTCCTAACCCAGAAAAGCGAGTAACTCGCTACTGCTCTATCAAATGAGTCATCCAGCAGAGGAAGTTCCTGGAATAGACCCGCAATATTATTTCCTTTTCCAGGCTTGTACCTTTCGTTAAATATATTATCTAATCTCACTGAATCCTTCGGCACATAAGGACTACGTCCTGGGCCAAGATCCAAAACTCGTTCACCTTTTTGAATATCAAATACGTTATGGTAGTGGATTCTGCCGCGTTCGGTGACTCGGGCACGATTTGCGTTTCGCTGCCAAGTACTTCGAGCTTCATCACGCGCAGACAAAGTCTCTGACATTAATATATAATAACATAAAAGGCTGTAAAATCAATGATTTTTTGAATTGCACTAAGCCGAAGCAGCCTTCATAATAGCCAAGACTATGGCGGACGAAGTAGAAAAAAAACACGAGGTTATTATGATTGGTGCGGGACCAGCGTCTCTAACAGCAGCAATCTATACGACTCGTGAGGACATTGAAACTTTGCTCTTTGAGAGAGGAGCGGTTGGAGGACTAGCTGCTGTTACTGATTGGGTAGACAATTATCCTGGTTTCCCAGAAGGAATTACTGGGCTAGATCTTGCCGATGCTCTACATAAGCAAGCTGAGCGGTTTGGGGCAATTATTGAGCTTGGTGAAGTTAGCAAAATAACTGATGAGGGTGAGTATAAGCATTTGGAAACAACCAGTGGCGATATGTATGCCAAGGCTATCTTAATCGCTACGGGTAGTGACTATAAGAAAATCGGAGTACCAGGTGAAATGGAATACTACGCCCGGGGCGTACACTACTGTGCTACCTGCGACGGTGCATTTTACCGAGATAAACGGCTCGTTGTGGTTGGTGGCGGTAACTCAGCCGTACAAGAGACGATGTTCCTGACGAGGTTTGCTAGTCATATTGATCTATTAGTGCGAGGCGATAAGTTTAGAGCCTCAGAAATACTACAGCGCGAGCTTAAGGAAAAGCACAGTGATAAGGTTACGGTTCACTTTAATACTACGACCGATGAAATTGTTGCCGAGAACAATAAGGTAGTAAAAGTTGTTGGTACCGACAAGACAACTGGCAAAAAAGTGGATTTTCCAACAGACGGCGTTTTTGTTTTTGTAGGACTAATGCCCAACACCCAATTTTTAAAAGACTCTCCCATAGAACTTGATGCTATCGGCCTGATTAAAACGGACCAAGATCTACAAACAACTATGAAGGGCGTTTTCGCAGCAGGAGATGTTCGTAGCGGAGCAACTATGCAAATAGCATCTGCTGTTGGTGAGGGTTCTACTGCAGCTCTGAGAATCCGAGAGTATCTAGAGGGTCGACACTCTCCAGCGATGAAGTAGGTTAAATCGAAGAGTAGTTAGGAAAGTAATCGCCGACCAGTTGAGATTTAGGTACACCCAATTCACCCAGTTCCTTGTGCAGGGTTTCCACCATCTGTTCTGGACCAGATACGTAGATAAGTTTATTGCCGATCTCTCCAATAAGGTCGAGGATTCGCTGACCAGATAAGTTACCAGTCTCACCCTCCCACCCAGCAGGTGGATCTTGGTAAATAACCGAATATTGTTTTGGCCCGTAGACTTTTAGTAGTTCATCGAAGACTTGTTCTTCGGTACTGTGGACTCCATAAATAAATTGGATGTCGCGTTTTTCTTTAACGTCATTGAGAAACTTAATAATGCTATGAAACGGTGTTATTCCTATCCCACCAGCTACGAATACCAAAGGAATTGATGGATCTTTAGGTAGTACAAAGTCTCCCATCGGGCTACTAATATCTACTACATCACCAGGATTTAGAGCCCTTAGAGCTGTTTTAAAAGTGCTGCTTTGTTTGGTAGCAAATTTTGTCGTTATGCTAATTAGTGGCAAATCGCTGGGCGACGAACTCAGCGTAAACCAACGCTTTTCTCCACGCTCATCGTGGTTAGGATGCGGTAGATGCATCTCAATGTATTGCCCAGCCGTATAGCTAGGCTCACGCTCCGGCTTAAACCAAAACGTAAAGATATTGGGAGTCTCACTGCGGATATGATCCAGAAAGGCTTTCATGTCTTATAGTATAACGCTACAATGTAGCCAAAGATTATTGTTATATAAGAAAAGGAGAAATAATGGCGGATTTTAATCAGGTTTTAGAGCCAGGTGATTACCAAAATGGATTAGTTAACACGGTTATTGAGATTCCAGAGGGTTCTATATTAAAAGTTGAATGGGATCGCAGTCGCGCAGCTTTTATGCTTGATAGAGTTGAGCCAGCGATTTTTGCCAAACCAGTTAATTATGGATTTATTCCACAGACACTCGATGAGGATGGAGATGAACTCGATACTTTGGTTGTGGCCGATGAGCCTATTCCAACTGGCGTTTGGTTAGAAGCCAAGGTTGTCGGAGTACTAAACTTTGAAGACGACGGCGATATGGATTACAAAATTGTTTGTGTGCCAGCAGATGATCGTAATACCGGCGATAGTGTTAAGTCTCTAGATGATTTAGGCGAACGCTGGAAACAAAAAATTGAACATCATTTTGCGCATTACAAAGATCTCAAAAAACCTGGGTCTACTAAGGTTTTGGGTTGGGGGGACATTGAAGCAGCTAAGGCTGTTATTGTCGAATCCATACAACGATACCAAAATAAAAAATAATACCGGTCCCTTCTCAGCTCCCAGATAGTTGCATATGCATGCTTATGCTTTTACAATGATCCTATAAAGATAAAACTATACGAGGGACTAAATGAAAACACGAGTAGCTATTAATGGTTTCGGACGAATCGGAAGAAATGCTTTTAAGATTGCCTTTGGCCGAGACGATCTCGACATAGTTGCTATTAATGATTTGACAGACACCAATACACTCGCTTATCTCCTAAAACACGATTCTACCTACGGACTTTATGAACATGAAGTCGGTTTTGACGATCAAAACATTATTGTAGACGGCAAATCGGTTAAGGTTTTGGCCGAGAAAGATCCAACAGCCTTACCATGGAAAGACTTAAAAGCGGATGTAATCATTGAATCCACTGGTTTCTTCGTGGAGCCTGATAAGGCTCGAGCCCATATTACAGCTGGCGCCAAGAGGGTTGTCATTAGTGCGCCTGCTAAAGGTGATAGCGCCGACAGCGCCGACACTATTGTACTAGGCGTCAACGAAGACAAACTTAAAGACGGAACCGATATAATTTCTAACGCCAGTTGTACAACGAACTGTATAACACCAGTTTCAGCTGTTATTGAAGAGGCATTTGGCATTGAAAAGATGTTCATGACCACTATCCATAGTTATACAGCTAGCCAGCACCTCCAAGATGGTCCTGGGAAGAATCTCCGTGAAGACCGTGCTGGAGCAGTTAATATTACACCTACCACAACAGGTGCTTCAATAGCCGCTGCTAAAGCTTTGCCAGCTTTGAAAGGAATCTTTGGGGCACTGGAAATTCGCGTACCAACACCAGTAGTTTCACTTAGTGATTTCGTAATTCTTACCAAGAAGAATGTTACTCCTGAGGACGTTAACGATGTCTTTAAAAAGGCTGCTAAAGAGCCATTTTTCCAGGGGATTTTAGCTGTTACTGATGAAGAACTAGTAAGCACTGATTTTATAGGCAATAGTCACTCGGCAATTGTTGATCTTAATCTTACGTCCGTTGTTGGCGGAAACTTACTGAAAGTTTGTGCTTGGTACGACAATGAGTGGGGCTACAGTAACCGATTAGTCGAAGTAGTTGCTGATGCAGGTAAATTTCTTCACAAGTCCGAAGATCACACCAACGAGCACGAGTAAACTTCTAATATGAGAATATATGTCGGCGCCGACCACAACGGTTATAGCTTAAAAGCAGATCTTATTGTCCATTTGACGCGTCGAGGCTATACAGTAGTTGATGAAGGGGATAAAGATCTTAACCCGGACGACGATTTCCCGCAGTTTGCTTCAAGAGTAGTAACAGCATTACTTACCAGTGATGATGAGGATAGTCGTGGGGTGTTAATCTGCGGTAGTGGGCAGGGAATGGCCATGGCGGCTAATCGCTTCAAGGGAGTTCGTGCGTCATTAGTCTGGGACATACAGGAAGCAAAAATGTCGCGCAATGATGATGACAGCAATGTTCTTTGTCTACCTGCCCGAATACTTAGCCAAAAAAACTCTGAGGCAATTCTTGATACCTGGCTTGAAACTCCCTTCGCGGGAGCTCCACGCTTCATTCGACGCATTAAAGAACTAGACGATTTAGGATAAACATTGTGGCAGCAACTATTTGCCCAACTGTCACTACAGCTGACGAACAAGATTTCAAAACACAGGTTGATCTAATAACTAGTTTTGCTTCGCGTATCCATATCGATTTATCCGACGGAGTTTTTACTCCAGAAGAGTTAGTGCCGATCGAAAACGCTTGGTGGCCTGGGAACGTTCGTGCTGATTTACATGTAATGTATAAGCGCCCTTTTGATCACATTTCTGCGTTAATGGCTCTTGGCCCTCAATTGATAATTACTCACGCCGAAGCTGAGGGCGATATTGCTCGTTTTGCTGACATGCTACATGATCATGGGATTGAGTCAGGCGTCGCGATTCTGGCAGATACTCCAGTGGAACTGATTATTCCGCTTCTTGGTTCAGTTGACCATGTTTTGGTTTTCGCTGGTAAGTTGGGGTACCAAGGAGGACAAGCTGATCTTAGTATGCTCGCTAAAGTTTCCAAACTAAGAGAACTTAAGCCAACCTTAGAAATCGGTTGGGACGGAGGAATTAATGACCAAAACATACGTCAGCTTATTGATGGCGGTGTAGAGGTTTTAAATGTAGGCGGCTTCATTGCCCATTCAGATAACCCCAAAGAAGCTTATGCTAAACTGAAACAGATAGTAGGGGGGTGAAGAATGAAATCCTTATCAATAGAAGAACTTAAACTAAAAGCCGACGACATACGCCAGGACATAATAAAAATGCTGGAAGCCGCTGGTAGTGGACATAGTGCGGGACCTCTTGGCTTAGCTGATATTTTTACAGCTCTTTACTTTGACATCTTAAAACATGATCCTAAAAAACCAGACTGGGATGAGAGAGACATTTTGTTATTGAGCAATGGCCACACTGTACCGGTTCTGTATGCAGCCTTGGCCGAGTCTGGCTATTTACCGGTAAGTGAACTAGTAACTCTCCGTAAATTTGGCTCAAGATTACAAGGTCACCCAGAAAGACTCCGTTTACCGGGCTTAGAGACGACTAGTGGACCTCTGGGATCAGGACTTAGTCAAGCTTGTGGGATGGCTTTAGCAATGCGGATGGATAAAATTATGCACCGCTGGATATATGTGGTTATGGGCGACGGTGAGCTAAATGAAGGCAATGTTTGGGAAGCTGCTATGCTTGCAAGTAAATATAAACTTAGCAACATAATTGGCATAATTGACCGTAATAATATTCAAATTGATGGACCTACAGAAACGGTTATGCCGCTGGAAGACTTAAAGGCTAAGTGGGAAGCCTTCGGCTGGCACGTTATTGAAATTGATGGTAATGATATTGAAGCAGTTATCGATGCTGCAGCAATGGCCAGAGCAATTGTCGAGAAGCCAATTGTAATTATCGCGCACACTGTGCCGGGTATGGGAGTGGACTTTATGGAGTACGACTTCCATTGGCACGGTATTCCACCTGACCATGAGCAAGCTAAATTGGCGCTCAAAGAGCTTCGTACGTTGCGTGGCAAGATCGAGAGTGAGGCCGACTGATGAGTGATATGCACCTGGTTCCCAATATTTTAGGCAATGATCTGACCATAGAAGTTATGAAAAAAGGTTACGGAAGGGGGTTGGTTGAGGCAGGAAAGAGGAACTCTAACGTAGTAGCAGCCTCCTCTGATGTGGTAAGTTCCACAGGAACGGACGCCTTTTCTAACGAATTTCCCGATAGGTTTATTGAGGTTGGAATTGCCGAACAAAACCTTGTAACGGTTGGTGCAGGGCTAGCCGCGATGGGGAAAGTACCGTTTGTTGCAGCATATGCTGCTTTTAGCCCTGGACGTAACTGGGAGCAAATTAAGACCACTATTTGTATAAATGATAGGCCGGTAAAACTTGTCTCAACTCATGTTGCGCTATCTGATGCACCTGACGGGGCGACGCACCAAATGCTTGAGGATATTGCCTTGATGCGGGTTTTGCCAAATATGACTGTTATTGCCCCATGCGACAGTGTCGAAGCGTCCAAAGCCACAATAGCAATGGCCGAATATAATCACCCGGTCTACATGCGTATAGCTCGCGACGACACAGCCATAATTACTACTGGCGAAACGCCCTTTGAAATAGGTAAGGCCTACGTTTATTTGGAGGGTGAAAGTATTACGATTCTAGCTACTGGCAGAATGACATATCGCGCAATGTTAGCTGCTGATCTGCTTCTAAAAGATGGTGTAAAAGCTGAGGTTGTACATGTTCCTACCGTTAAACCGCTAGATAGAGACACAATACTTAAGAGTGCTATTAAGACAGGGGCTGTTATAACCGCCGAGGAGGGCCAGGTGATTGGTGGCTTAGGTGGCGCAGTAGCCGAGCTTTTGAGCGAAAACCATCCCGTTCCATTAAAGAGAATAGGTGTAAAAGACCAAATTGGTCAGTCTGGTCAGCCAGATGATCTTTTTAAGCATTACGGTTTAACGCCTAATCACATTAGACTCGCTGCGCACGAGATTTTAGGTAATAAGTAGTTTTGGACTAAATGAACTGGCAGACTTTAATACTGCTGCAATCCTTTCTAGTAGCTCTAAGCCTTATTTGTATACGTGTTTTAGGTCGAAACAAGAAAATGGCCAACGCCAGCTTTGTCATTAACGCTGGCCTTTACGTAGCTCTGTATGCTGCATTTTTAGTTCTCTTACCATGGTTTGGCCGTGTCAACTTTAATGTTGTTCATGACTATTGGTGGCGATTTTTGGGCGGCGGACTAGCGTTTGCATTGACCAACGTGTGTACCTACAAAACGGTAGTTTATTTCGATGCAGCAATAGCTACGATAATAGGCAGTGTCAACGCACTTTTTACAATTATTGGGGCAGCTCTTGTGCTTAAAGAGAATCTTTCAATATTACAAGCTCTAGGTGCAGTAGTGTTATTATCGGCAATTACTTACGGAGTTCTAGCCACTAGATCGACCCATGGGAAATCGGATTTACGGTCTATAAAGTTAGGAGTTCTATTTGCGTTGTTAGCTGGTCTCAGCTTTGCCGTGGCTGCAGTTAATGAAAAGTCTCTGCTTGGTGATATGTCGACGGGATCTTATGCCCTTTTTGGTATAGGTGGACAATTTCTTATGTCTATAGCTATCGCTTTGATAATACAGCCTAAAAAACTTTACTTATTGCTTAAGCCTAAAATTGCTGGATGGGTTCTACTGTCCGGGTTTCTTCGAGGGCTTGGGGGCGCATGTTTCATCCTGGCCGAAATCAGAAGTAATAACGTTGGTTTGGTATCGATCATATCTAACTTCAAATTAATATTTGTTGTTTTACTAGGCTGGTGGTTGCTAAAGGAGCGCAATAATCTTTCCCGAAAGGCAATATCTGCTGCTGCATCTATCGCTGGCTTAGCCATAATGTTATGGCGGTAGTTGAACAATAGTCATAAGCAAGTACAATAAGTCCATGCCCCTAACACTTCGACAAATAAGAGAAAATTGCCAGCAGGCTAGAATTACTTTTGCCAGAGCTAGAAGTGAACACTTTGCTCTAGGTGCTTTTAATTTAGATGACGAAGCTACGCTAAAGGCGGTTGTTAATGCTGCTGTCAATAAAAAAGCTCCTCTTCTAGTTGAAGTTAGCCAAGGCGAAGTAGATGCTATCGGGCTAGATAATGTCCGTGACATGGTTGATAACTTTAAGGCTGATTTTGGTGTTGAACTGTATGTTAATCTCGATCACTCACCCAGCGTTGAAGCCGCTAAGGCAGGAATTGAAGCAGGGTTCGAGTGTATACACATCGACGTCTCTCAAGCTAACCACGATGCCACTGAAGAAGAAATTATCGCAGCCACCAAAGAAGTTGTAGAGTATGCCAAGCTAACTGGTGCATTAGTTGAAAGCGAGCCACATTATTTCGGTGGAAGCTCTGAGCTACACACCGAAACCATTAACTATGACGAAATTAAAAAGACTTTCAGCACACCCGAAGGCGCCAAGCATTTTGTCGAATCAACTGGAATTGATACATACGCCGCGGCTATTGGGAATCTTCACGGCCAGTACCCAGTACCTAAGGTATTGG
>CAJCIR010000003.1 GCA_903970425.1 Chlamydiota bacterium
TTCCATGATAATTTGTGGCTACTGTAATAAGCCATTTGCGTCAGGTATTACAACCAAACGTAACCCTGCTACCAAGAAAATTGTGTCTGCCCGTTACTATTACAGGTGCGAAACAGACGGTTGCAGCTTCAAAAACAGAAGTGTACGGGCTAAGGTTGTCATTGACCATGCTGCTGACTTCCTAAATGAACACTTATTTACTACAGAAAGTAACTACGAGAGTTATGTGGCCGAAGCAGAAGAATACGCCACAGTACAGGCTCATGCTCTTGATAGCGACATAGCAGCACTAACTAGGCAAGTTGGTAATAAACAAGCCGAATATGACCGTACCAAAGACGCTATAAGGGACAATCCCCAACTGGCACGACACTATAACCTAGATGAAATTGAGACAGAGCAAAAGGCTATACAAAAAGACCTAGACAAGCTGGTAAGCAACAGAAAACGGCTAAAACAATCCATTATGGCGTATTCTCAATATCTTGAACTTTTTGAATCCATAGGCGTTAATTTGCGTGAAACACACGATATGCAGCTTGTTGACGATACGGTGCGAAAGTTCTTCTTGAACTTCACAATTAAAGACCATGGTACGGGCAAAAAACAGAGGTATGAAATAACCCACGAACTTAAAAAGCCGTGGGCTGATTTCGTAAAAACCGATAATTTCGTTCGTGGTCGGGGTGGGCGGACTTGAACCGCCGACCTCAGCGTCCCGAACGCTGCGCGCTAGCCAACTGCGCCACACCCCGTTTTGAATCCAATCGGGGCTATTATAACAGATCATTTTTAAACTACTTGATCACAAAATAAAAAACCCTGAACAAGCAGGGTTGATTATTGTGGTCGGGGTGGCCGGACTCGAACCGGCGACCTCTGCGTCCCAAACGCAGCGCGCTAGCCAACTGCGCCACACCCCGTATAACTGATGCATTATACCTGTTTTATTTGATTACTTGAACCTGTTTTACTGATTTGGCCAAGCCGGTCGTCTCATTGATATCAATGAGCACAGCATTAAGCTGCATTCGTCCGTCCGCTTCCAATACATTTCGACTTGGTTTGTTATCCAACCAGCGCCCAATAACTACATCGAGTCTAACTCCAAGGCTAGAGTCTAGGGAGCCACACATCCCGACATCAGTAATGTGCCCCGTACCTTTTGGTAGAACCATAGCGTCGGCAGTTGGTATATGCCAATGATCACCAATAACTGCGCCAACCCGGCCGTCTAAGTAGTATCCAATTACCTTCTTTTCGCTAGAAAAATCACCATGGAAATTTACTATGGTGGTGAGTTTCTTGGTAGACTCTTCTTCTTTTAAAATTTTATCTGCGACTTTCAGCGGATTATCAGTCGGCTTTTCCGAGTCACGACCAACTATTTGGCCAAGCAGACTGATAACCAATATCTTGCCCATGTCTGTTTCTAAATATTTATATCCCAACCCCGGAGTGCCTTCGGGATAATTGGCTGGACGAATAATCGGTTGATTCTTGTCGACCATTATAGGCACTATCTCGTCTTTGAATAAACTCCAGTTACCACCAGTACAAAAATCTACACCAATTCGTCTAAGTTCTTTGAAATCTTCTTGTGTTATTCCTTTTCCGTCAGAAACGTTTTCAGCTTGGGCAATTACAACATCAACCTTATTTTCAGTCTTTATTCGTGGCAATAAATCCGATACCACCTTTATGCCAGCAGGGCCCATGATATCGCCCAGGTAAAGAATATTCACGGATTTCGTCGTTTCTTGAGCCAATAAGGGAGTGGTGCACCAAATTTTATTTCTTCTATTTGCGCAATGTTTTCGCCGAGGTCCAGTCTTACCCCCGGAAACTCTGCTGCATAGGCAAGAGTAGTGCTGCCAAACACAGCCTGAGACCAGGCCAATCCAAGTCTAGCCGAGACATCACGAATCGCCGCCTCACTAGGTCCTGCAATCTTAATAAAAGGTTTGATCCAAGGCCACTCCTCTAGAATTATGCTGACCGTTCCAAGGTGCCAAGTTTCTCTTCGTGACTGTTGCACAGAGATTACTGGAAATCCAAGTTTTTCCAAAAGCTCTATTGCTTCACCATATGAGTCAATAGTCAGAGTAATCTCTTTGGTGCCGCCACGACGTTGTTCAATAACTTCTTTATAAGTAAGAGTAACCTTATTGCCTCCATCTCTGACTCTGGTCCATGCAACTCCCTTACTTTCTGGAATGCGGTCAGGATCTGTAATGGCACAACGCACTAGCCTCATCGGCGTAGTAAGTGTTGCCATAAGATTTTCTAGGCGTTGCCTACTGTCAGCAAGGTCAATTGATAAGAATCTTGCTTCAATCTGTGTCTGCATGCCCCTATTCTAACAAGGCAGCATGCTACTTAGCGAATTCTATAGCTCGAGTTTCTCGAATTACATTCACTTTGATAGTTCCAGGGTACTGCATTGTGGATTCTATCTTCGTTGCAATGTCTCTGGCTAACTTAATGGCCGATAGGTCATCAATTTGTTGTGGTCGAACAAAGACGCGTACTTCTCGTCCGGCACTAATGGCATAGGCTTTATCAATTCCTTCAAAGCCAACCGCAACGTTTTCAAGGTCTCGCATTCTCTCAACAAAGTTTTCTGCGGAAATGTTTCGAGCACCCGGTCGAGACGCACTTATAGCATCAACTACTCTGACGATAAGAGCCTCAGTGGTGGTGGCTTCAACATCATCGTGGTGTGCTTCTGCGGCGTGGGCAACTGCTTCGGGGGCTCCGTATTTTCGGAGCATTTCACCACTAATGTGGTGGTGCTTGCCTTCCATTTTGTGAGTTAAGGCTTTGCCTAAATCATGGACTAGTGCTGCATACTTGGTAGTTTTAACGTCAGCCCCCAGTTCCTCAGCCATCATCCCAGCCAGATGTGCCATCTCGGTACTGTGCTTCAATACATTCTGGCCATAACTGGTTCGATACTTGAGTTCACCTAGTAGCTGTAGAACTTCTTTAGGTATACCAACGATTCCGACTTCACGAGCAGCATCCTCACCGGCTCGAATAATGTCCTTTTGGACCGCGGTCTGTGCTTTCGCAACAACTTCTTCAATACGTGCAGGGTGGATCCGCCCGTCTTTCATCAGCATTTCAAGAGCCTGTCTTGCGACTTCTCGACGAACTGGATCAAATGAGCTTAGAACGATGTAGCCCGGAGTATCATCAACCATAATGTCTACACCAGTCGCGCGTTGAAGTGCTTGAATATTACGGCCTTCTTTACCAATAATACGGCCCTTCATTTCTTCGTCTTCAAGCTTAACACTGGTAACTGTTCTCTCCGCGGTGACTTCGCTGGACATACGTTCCATGGCTGAGGTAATGATGACAGCCGCCTGTTCTTCAGCCTCTTCACGAGCTTCATTCTGAAGTTTAGAAATTAGACCGACTAGATCGTTCTTAATATCGCGCTCAGTCATAGCCATTAGTTTCTCGGCTGCTTCTTGCTTACTTAGTTTTGCGATCTTCTCCAGTTTGTCTTGCTGCTTCGTACGAATATCTTTAATGTCGTTCTTTAGACCATCGACTTCGCCTTCTGATCTTCGGAGATTCTCGGTTCTCTTGTCTAGCTCGTCAAGTTTCTTATCGAACGACTCTTCGCGTTGAACCAGTCGTTGTTCCAAGTCTTTGAGTTCTCGTCGACGATCTTGCTCAACTTTACGACTTTCCTCGCTTGCCTTGGCCGCTTCAGCTCGAGCATCGTCAATTAATTTAGCAGCCTCTTTTTTGGCCTTGGCTAATTCTTTTTTAGATTCCTCTTCTGCAGAGCCTAATTTTTTACGGGTTACAGCTTGATTAGCTCCATACCCAACTCCTAGCCCCACTACAGCGAGCACTACGGAAATAACATCCATCTTTGTGTCCTTTCTATCGTACAGACCGCCCGCCGGCAATCGCTATCACTTCTCTAGCCTAAAATTCACGGATGATCTGGAAATCGAATTAATGTATTAGAAATTAATGGTTACTATTGGAATTGCTCCCAAAACTTGCAAATCCAGAAATAACTATAGTCGTTGGCCAAACTTTTCGCAAATAGTTGAACAGCTCTATTAATTTTTTGGCGTGGTGATGTGTGGCTCTGCTCCGTAATTTGGAGTCACTTGAACTGCATGCTCACCAGCTATCAACTTAGATAATCCGTCTTTGGTCCAGTGTTCGCCGCCACTACCAACAATCGGAATCTCTAGACCATAAGACAAAGCGTTACCAACACTAATGCCAATTCTAAGCCCAGTGAAACTACCAGGGCCAGAGAAACAAACAATGCCGCTGAGGTCTGAGAGTTTTTTGTCTTGGCCTTTTAATAATTTATCGATCTCTTTATGAATTGTTTCTGATAAATGTCGATCAGCTAGCCACTTATGATAGGCAAATTTCTTATGGTCTGAGAAGAGGCCTATCTCGGCTTCTGGTTTATCGGTTCTAATACTTAGTATCAGCATCTAGACTAGTCCCTCTACTAAATAACTAAGTTCTTTAGGATAACTGAGCTCTATGTTGCGCGTTTTCTCATCCTTGCTCTTGAGCCTAATCAGCAACCTTCTGCTGGGAAGTACCTCGTGTGTAACTTCTGCCCACTCTATAACGACCACATTAGCCTTGTCGGCGATCAACTCTTCAATTTGCAGATTCATGATTCCCGCCTTGTCCAATCTATAGAAATCCATGTGGTGCAGGGTAAGCTTGTCGGATTTATAGACCCGGCTAATCGTGAAGGTCGGGCTAGCGACGTGATCTTTACTACCGACCCCCCTAGCCATTCCTCGAACAAAAGTTGTCTTGCCGCTACCCAGGTCTCCAACTAACTCAACTACCTCACCACCACGCAAGCGTCTACCAAGTTTTTCAGCTAGTTTTTCAGTTAATGAAGGATCTGAACTTTCTATAGTCTTACTAATATCGTCACTCATACGTTGATCTATATTAGCGCTTGGCTTTATAAATCGCCAATGGAGCATTAAATATCTGAGTTATACTGAATGTATATGCTTAGATTGTCCCAAGCACTAGTCAATAAACCTGTACTATCGCTTCGGTTAGGCACTCAGATCGCCGTTGCTATTAAGCCCATCATTAACCCCAATAATCTTAAGATTGAAGGCTTCGATTGTCAGGATAAATACGAACGTAATAAGAAGTTAGTATTAGTGTCTGGGGATATACGCGAAATCATACCCAAGGGTTTTGTAGTTAACGACCACGAAGATCTAGCCGAGCCTTCAGATTTACTACGCCTAGAAGGCATCATTAAATTAAATTTTGAACTTATTGGAAAACACGTAACTACCGTGAGCAAAACAAAGCTAGGGAAGGTGACCGACTATGCGACGGACGAGGGCAGTCTGTTCATTCAAAAACTATATGTCGGACAATCAGTTGTTAGGAGTCTAACCGGCGGTACTTTAATAATAGATCGCAGCCAGATTGTTGAAATCACAAATCGTAAAATTGTTGTTAACGACCTGGCCCAAACTTCAACGGCTAGCGCCGCTGCTGTAGCTTAGTCATCACCCAAAACTTCTTTAATGTCCCCATAACTAAAACCTTGTCCAGCAAGGTACTGCATTAGTTTAAGATTATCCCTGTATTTTAATTGCTTTCGTTTGCGTTCAACTAACTCTTTAAGTACATCCTTATCAGTAGTCTCGTCTTCATCAAGGGCACCTGCCATGTCCTCTGGCGAGACGCGTTTGGCTCGAAGTTCGTAAATTAAACGGCGACGGGAGATCGGCTTCAGAAGGCGACGGTTTTCAACCCAACTCTTGGCAAATGCTTGATCATCAATCAGATGATTATTACTTAACTTGTTAAGTAATTCAGTTAGTAGTGGGGAAGGGCACTTTTTAAGTTTTAGATAGGTTTGTACTTCCCACTTACTACGTGGTCGAATCGAAATGTAGTTAAGGACTTTTCCGTAAAAATTATCTTGCTCAACTTTTTTTAGTAATTCCCTGAACTCTTCTTCGCTTAACTCTTGGTTTGTGCTGAGTTTACTGTCCAGCAGGCCTATATCACTCAGGGACACACGGTACTTACCGTCTATAAAGATAGAGTAGCGATTGGCGCGCTTTTGTTGCTGGACTATAGCCGTTACTTTCACAATAGCGGCTCCACACTAGGCTTCCTTAGCTGCAGCCTCTCTAACTTGCTTGGCGATTTCGTCCATAACCTTGGGGTGCTCACTAAGATACGCTTTTGCAGCTTCCCTACCTTGGCCTATTTTTTCTCCCTTGTAGGCGAACCAAGCACCAGCCTTTTCAACGATTTCAGCGGTGGTGGCTAAGTCTAAAATATCTCCGCTTTTGCTTATGCCTTCATTAAACATAATGTCGAACTCAGCTTCACGAAATGGTGGCGCGATCTTATTCTTGACTACCTTTACGCGAGCCCGGTTTCCAATGGCTCTCTCGCCTTGTTTAATCTGTGAAGTTCGTCTTATATCCATTCGAACACTGGCGTAGAACTTCAAAGCATTTCCTCCGGTTGTTGTCTCAGGATTACCAAACATGACACCAATCTTCATTCGAATCTGGTTAATGAAAATAACGGTGGTCTTAGATCTAGATACCACTCCTGTGAGCTTTCTAAGAGCTTGGCTCATAAGTCTAGCTTGTAGACCCATGTGTGAATCACCCATTTCGCCTTCAATTTCTGCTCGCGGTACAAGTGCCGCCACAGAGTCTATAACAATTATGTCGACTGCGTTACTGCGTACCAGTGTCTCAGTAATCTCCAGTGCCTGTTCACCACTATCTGGTTGAGAGAGCAGAAGATTATCAGTATCGACACCTATTCGTTTTGCATAGGCAGGATCAAGGGCATGCTCAGCATCTATGAATGCTGCCGTACCACCATTTTTCTGAACCTCTGCTATAGCGTGTAGCGTCAGAGTTGTCTTACCCGAACTCTCTGGGCCATAAATCTCGACTATTCTTCCTCTTGGCAAACCTCCTCCCAATGCCAAATCAAGACTAAGGCTCCCAGTGGGAATCGTCTCAACCTTAATATTGGGAGTTTCCCCCAATTTCATTATCGAGCCTTTGCCGAATTGTTTCTCAATAGTTTCTAGAGCAAGCCCCAGCGCTTTGTTCTTACCTTCAGTTACTGCCTTACTATCAGCCACGTTGCTTCCCCTTCCTAACCCCTTAATAATCGTGCATACATTATAACAAATTGGGGGTCTTTATATTGGAAAAGCATGCACCATCCCTGGCCTTTTCTTATATAATGCTTAAGGTATGGGTGTGGTAACAGAAAAACACGAAACAATCGATGCCTCAAAAGCCCTAGAAGGCCTGAGGCACATCATATCCAAAGCGATTAGTAATGGCGCCAGCGATATTCATATCGAACCGCGCGAGGAATTTGTTTGGGTGCGTTACCGTGTCGCTACTACTCTTCAGCTTGGCACTAAATTACCCTCCTCTAGTCTAAAAGGTTTGATGTCAGCTGGTAAAAAACTGGCTAGTCTGTCCTTGAGCGAGAACAGTAGGCCGCAAGAAGGAGAGTTTGATATCTCTCTGAATAATCAAGATCATCATATTCACCTATCTATCATTCCGGTTGTTGGTGGCGAGAAAATGGTTATCCATTTAAGCCCAAGATCTTCTGATGTTATTTCACTGGAGGGACTGGGTTACTGGGGAGCTAATCTAGAACTGATCAAAAGAACATTGGGACATCTGCGGGGTTTTGTTGTTATAGCCAGTTCGGATCGCAACAGCGGATCCTTGACTCTCCTTGGAATTATCAACTCTGTAAGTCATCCCTCGCTCAAGTTAGCAGCTGTTGGTGATCCATGGATCAATCATGCTCAAATTGCCAATCATGTAAAGGTTGATCCCCGCAAAGGTCTCACGCCGGAACGAAGTCTGCGCCTAATAATACGCCATGATCCTGATGTTATACTGGTCACCGACCTGAACGACAAAGATGCCGCCAAAACTGCTCTAGAAGCTTCCGAAAAAAAATTGGTCTGTGTAAGTTTAATGGCCATAGACAATGTAGCTCTGCTGCAAAGATTATCGAATATGGAGCTAGAGGCAGGTCTTCTGGCTAATATGACACGCTTCGCTGCAAGCCAAACTGTCATACGACAATTATGTGAACACTGTCGGGAGGCCTATACTCCTCCTGCTGCTCTTAGAAAACAATTGGATTATCTGGCTGAGGATTACACACCAAAGCAGCTTCATGAATTGGAGCAACTGGCTATAAGATCGGGGCTAGGAGCAGCAATTAATGAGGCTAGCACAAATGCAAAAGAGATCATCAGGTTATGGAGAGCACATGATGGTGGTTGTGAACACTGTCTTTATAGTGGGTTTCGTAATTACACAACTCTTAATGAGGTCCTTGATACTAGCTCAAGAAAAATTCAAAAATGTCTTACTAAATCAGCTCTACGACGGGTTGATATACAGGAAGCAGCCCGTACTGCTGGTATGATACCTAAACATATCGACGGCATAATAAAGTGCTTGAGAGGAATGGTCGGCATAGATGATGTATTGGAGATTGCGAAGGCTAGTGGTTATGTCCAAGCTTGACCCTGGACTACAGCCATCTATAATCAAACAACAATGACTGCCCCTAAACACAAACGCTCAGCCGGATTTACAATTCTTGAACTGCTTATCGTATTAGTAGTTATAGGTATCTTGCTAGCTCTTATTTTTACTACCTATGCGGGAATACGTGAGCGCGAACGAAATACGCAGCGACAAAACGACATTACACTTTTGCAAACTAAACTCGAGTTATATTATGCCGAAAATAGTAAGTATCCTACTTTGGCCGATATGAATAGTCAAGGTTGGTTGGCTCTAAACATGAAGACCCTCGACGTCAATGATCTACGCGACCCTAGCAGTAACTCATATCTGCTGGTTGATAAGCCTACACCTCACGCCTACGCCTATATCGTCACTGGTTCCAATGGACAACCTTGCGACAACACGACTGTTAACTGTGCCGAATATACCCTCACAGCCACCTTGGACGGTGGTGGCACCTTTACTAAAAGTAGCCTGAACTAGTCAATCGGCAAGCTGGCCTGAGGGCCATCGTTCCTGGCTCGTCCTAGATGCTTATATGCTTTAGGAGTAACTTTTCTGCCTCGTGGAGTTCGTTCCAATAAGCCAATTTGTAGTAAATAGGGTTCAATGAAATCTTCGATCGTACTACGCTCTTCAGAAATAAGTGCACCAACTGTTTCTACTCCGACCGGACCACCTTTATAATTTTCAATGATGACGTTTAGTAGTAGTCTGTCGGCAGCATCCAGACCCAGGTCATCAATCTCCAACAGCTCCATAGCATGATTACTTATGCTTTGGTCGATAATCCCATCGCCATTAACATCGGCATAGTCACGTACTCTTTTTAATAAGCGATTTGCTACACGTGGGGTAAGCCTAGCTCTAGAAGCTAGGGTCTTGGCGGCTTCGGAGTTAATCTTGACACCTAAAATACTGGCGGCTCGTTTAATAATTTCTTCGATCTCCTCCGGCTTGTAAAACTCCAAACGGTGAATCATTCCAAAGCGATCACGTAGCGGCGCAGCCAGTGCTCCTGTTCTAGTAGTTGCTCCGATAATTGTAAATTTTGGTAAGTCTAGGCGAATGCTCCTAGCACTCGGTCCTTTGCCAAGCATAATATCGAGCTTGAAGTCTTCCATAGCACTGTAGAGTACTTCCTCAACCGTCCTGTGAAGACGATGAATTTCATCAATGAATAATATGTCCCCGTCTTGTAAATTGGTTAGAAGGCTAGCGAGGTCCCCGGCTCTCTCAATTGCCGGACCGCTGGTAATTCTAAGCGCAGAGCCCATCTCATTGGAGATAACGGTGGCCATAGTGGTTTTGCCTAGTCCCGGAGGTCCATACAGCAAAATATGATCCAGTGGTTCACCACGTTTTCTAGCGGCATCAATCGCTAGCTTTAGATTCTGTTTTAGCCGTTCTTGCCCAGTGTAGTTGGCAAAATCATGTGGCCTTAGAGTTTGCTCTAGCTCCTGATCCTGCTTATCATCGTCGTCGACTGCCAAGTTAACAATGCGCTCAATCATGCTCTGACTCCCTTAAGCGCTAATCTTATTCGCTCCTCCGTCGGCAGGCTTACTTCTACATCCTGCAGGGCTAGCAAGGCATCTTGGGGAGTATAGCCAAGGCTAACTAGGCCCTTTGCGGCATCGTCTTTTAGAACAACTGAGTCACTCTGCAGCAATCCGGCACTCTCTAGGTTGGTTCCGGGTAGCCCAACCTTGTCCTTAAGCTCTACGATAAGTCGCTCGGCTATTCTCTTGCCCACGCCGTTGGCCTGTTGGATGAAACGAACGTCGCCATTGGCCAAGGCCTGTTGGACATCATCAACACTACCTAAGCTCAGTATGCTCAGTGCCATACGAGGACCAACTCCGTTTACGTCGAGGAGTTGTTCAAAAAGTCGCTTTGTGTCTAGCTTTAAGAAACCGAATAAATCGTGTGAATTCTCTCGAATGTGTTCGTAGACATAGACTTTGGCTTTTTGATCCTGAACTAGAGCCCCAAAATCCTCATTAGTAACAAGTAAGCCGTAGCCTAAACCCTGGACTTCAAGGACCACGGTGTCGCCAAGCTTTTCAGTAACTACGCCCGAGAGTGTAACAATCATCCAGTTTATTATCTCATATTAAAGGCTGCAGTGATTGCTGCGGCTAGGGCATCAGCACAATCGTCTGGTTTAGGTTGCTCATTTAGCCCCAGAACAATGCGCACCATCTCCTGCATTTGTTTTTTATCGGCTTTACCATAGCCCGTCATAGCTTGTTTAATTTGTTGCGGAGTATATTCATACAATTGTAAGTCGTGTTGTTCTCCCAACAGTAGCACCACACCGCGGGCCTGAGAGACGGACATTGCAGTAGTAACATTTTGTGAAAAAAACAGTTTCTCAACTGAGATAACGGTTGGTTTGAAATCATTGATAACAGTCTTTAGTTCGTCATAAATGGTCTTTAGGCGAGTACTATCGTTTTCTTTGACGGGAGTTCGTATTACACCAGCGTCGACCATTTTAACTTTGCCACCTTCTGAGTCTATGACACCAAAGCCAAGAATCCCGGTACCTGGGTCAACGCCTAGAATACGCATTAGTTTTCCATAAATTCGTCAGGAATATCGAAGTTAGTGTGTGTCTGTGTGACATCATCTATTTCTTCCAAAGCATCCATCAATCTGATGATTTTGCCGGCTGTTTGGGCGTCTTCAACTGTCACAGTGTTGTTTGGTATATAAGTGAGCTCGGCTTCGGATATTGTTAGCCCAGCCTCACGCAGAGCATCACGGACTCGACCAAGTTCTTTAGGATCTGTATATATCACCGATTCCCCATCTTCTTCTTGAACGTCTTGTGCGCCGCCGTCTAGAGCTTTGAGCAGGACTTCATCGCCAACTTCATTGACCCTGATAATACCCTTGTGATCAAATTGGAAAGCCACAGCTCCCTGTTCTGCCATGCGACCACCGTGTTTAGAGAATGCCAACCTTACATCTGGGAGAGTACGGTTAATATTATCAGTGGCACATTCTACCAGAATGGCTACACCGCCAGGGCCATAGCCCTCGTACATAACTTCCTGAATTTGTTCGCCACCAAGCTTGCCACTACCACGATCAATCGAGCGTTGAATGTTCGCCGATGGCATATTGGAGGCTTTGGCCTTATCGATGGCTAGTCTAAGGCTAAAATTAGTCTCTGGGTCGGCTCCGCTACGAGCAGCAATTGCTATAGCATGCCCTAGCTTAGTAAATAGGGCTCCGCGAGCAGCGTCTTTGACGCCTTTCTGACGCTTAATAGTTGACCATTTAGAGTGTCCGGACATACTTAAAGTATCCTCGATTTATGTGTATTGTTATCTGTTATTATAACTTATTCTGAGTATTCTGGCCATTACCTGATCACTTGAGAAGGAGCCAAACTAAGCTATTTATGTCGTTGTAGTGTTATTATAGTACCGATATAAACCCACCTAGCAACAACCCTGTCATTGCTCGTGACATAAAAGGGAATGTGGTTTTCACCTTGAGCAGCTACATATTGGTCGATAATGTTAGCCTTTTGCGTCAAGTAAAGAGAGGTGAAACTATGAGTATAAACGAAGTCATAGACAAGCTAGAAGAGGTTCACAGTAAGCATCGTGAACAGAACTTCCACCGGAACGAAGAGAGCCTGAAGCATTGGCGTTCTTGGGGTTCATGGTTCAGCTGGGGTTCTCCAGTAGGACTCGGCCTATTTTATATGCTGGTGATTATATCTACCGGCGTATTTATATGGCTGATACACCATACGTAGGTTACCCAACTCTACAACTAAAGCACCGCTTTAATAGCGGTGCTTTTTAGTCCGTATTGTAAGTATTGTTGTAGTTGTTCTGGTTGTTTTGGTTGTTATAGATGTTATTTAGGTAAGAAGGGTATATGGTTTGGCAGTTTTCACCCTTTTTGTGTGACGTATTTATATAGAGATCCGTGTTGTTTGTATAGTTACCTCCCGACCCCCCGCCTTCAGAGGAGGTTACCAAATCGCCTGCTACATTAGCAGAGTCAAAACCACTCGAAGTAGTTTTGTAATCTACACAAAATTTATAGCTATTTCCATCAGGATTCGGTTGATATGAAACAGTGCTAGGAATGTTGTAGATACCGGCGTCACCGAGTGTATTGGGAATTATCCCATTAGTATCGATATAGTTATTTAGAGAGTTAGCAATATTTGTAGCTTTGTTATAGGTTTGAGTGTCCTGTTTTGTAGGCCCCGCCTGTATAATGACCGCGATAAGTAAAGCGACTGTGAATATTGCTATGGCAAGCAATCCGAACTTATATTTGGTGATTGATCCACTTTTCATTATTTACTAATTTGGGCGCCACGACGTTCGTCGCGCCAATAATAAGCTAGAATACTGCCTAACACTAGGATAATTATTAACCCGTCTAGGATTAGCTTGAACAATGAGCCGCCACTACCATTGTACTGTCCAGACATTTTGGCAAAGATACCCACAATAATGCCAATGAGAGTAAAGAAACAAATAATAAAGTTAGTAATTTGGATAAACTGTGTACTCCTTCGCTTAGATGGTTCAAGTCTAAGACTAGGATTGGCTAGCTCAGCTTTTTTGAGCCTCAGAAACAGCCAGGCAAAAGTTGGTACTGAGACAAGCAATACTGCCGTTGGAAACTCAAGCACACCAAAATCAAACTTGCCGTTAACGAAGGAAATCAGAGCGCTTATCAAACCGCCAACACCTACGAATAGTGCTATGGTCATGAAAACGTATTCTACCCCTCTTGGGCTAAGGACTCTTACTACAGCCAGCGGGGCGGTAGTTTCCAAAGAACTATTCTGAGGCATTGGAGCAATGGGCGGAACCGGTGGAGAATCAAAAGATGTTGTTGGAGGGG
Organism: Chlamydiota bacterium; assembly: GCA_903970425.1. Taxonomy (GTDB): domain Bacteria; phylum Patescibacteriota; class Saccharimonadia; order Saccharimonadales; family UBA4665; genus CAJCIR01. The sequence goes on from CAJCIR010000003.1 coordinate 13,485, forward strand.
GAGGAAGCGGAGTTTGCGGTGACTGAGGTTGGGGTACGCTAAAATTATCGTTAGGTGGCAAGAGTGCTTGGTCGCTTGGGTCAGGAGTGTAAGAGTTATCCATAAGATTACTGTTTGACTAGGTCCGACTATACATTAGACCTGAGGTAAGCACAAGCGCTCTACTAACTCCACCGCTTGACCCAGTTATCCGGTAAGTATTCAGGATAAAACTTTTCTAAAATAAAGAAATATGAGTCTCCGAAGTTTCCAGGATTTTGTTTGAGTGCTTTTTTCAAATCTCGGCTGTTAAACCTTTCAATATCCACGGCCTCATTGCCTAGTTTTATTTTATCCTTAGTACTTATCTCAAACACTATAAATAGATGGTTTTCGTCGCGGCCTATTACTTGGCGATGAAATTTCGCATCTCCAATGTGTTTGTAACTTATGTTTCGCGTTCCAATCTCTTCCTCCGCTTCACGAAGGAGACCTTCAATTTCTGTCTCACCCGACCTGACATGACCACCAACAGGCGCTACTAACTGACCAGCATCCTGCCTGTCTGAAGCTTGCCGAACTAGGGCCCAATCGTCACCGTACCTTAAATAACCGATTACAGTCTTATGGAGCCAGCCTTGTTTATGGGTCTCTACTTTCAGTGCTTTTCTTACAAAGTCTCCGTCGTCATTTACCATATCGACGATTTCGTCATCCATTTGCTAATAATAACAAAAACGACCCGAAGGTCGTTTCAGCATAGACGTTATGGAGGGCCTACTGTGAAGCTATTGCAACTATACTTAAGTCCAGCAATCCTTATATTTGTCCGATTACTGTGTGACAATTTTCGTGTTACTTGTCAAACCGCTTAAAGTGTAGCCGTTTAGCGTTGGTGCCTGAGTTAATGTATAGGTACCAGTGCCATCACCAGGATTATTGCTGCTGTCGTCATAGATACCCAATTGTGTGTTACCCGTTAGTGTGATTTTACCGCTAAGTGTCACACTCTGGCTACTGCCCACAATGTTAATGGCTCCAAAATAGTTACCGCTGCTATCAGCATTGCCCTTACCCGCTAGGTTGATGTTGTTGGCTAGTGGACTTGATGACGTACTCGTAACAATTCTCAAGGTAGCACCATTACTAACATTTATGGTTGCTGTGCCTAGCGAGTTGCCATAGGTAACAGCGAATAAACCAGTCTCAACTTTAACTACACCTGTGAAATTAGGGCTTGGTTGTCCTACCCCTATAACTGCTGTATCGCCGTTTGTTGGATTAACAACTAAAGTTCCAGCACCGCTTAGATAATTAAAGCTTACCCCGTTACTACCAGTAATTGTCAAGGTGTTACTGCCAAGATTAAGGTCTGTGGAAGCCAGGTTTGAAGATGAAGCTGGGTCAAAACCTAGATTGCCATTAAGATTAAACGTCTGGTCAGAAGTTAAACTGACTCCAAAAGTAATTGATGAACTGACATCTGCTTGCGTCGTGTCAATTATGCCGTTTGATAGGCTTATTGGATTACCCGTTAAGCTAATACTCTCACTTCCGTGAGCATTAGGTGTACCGCCCTCAAATGTTAGGCTATTTAGCGTTAGCCCCGTGAGGTCATTATTGGAAGTAAGTTCACCGCTTGAAGTGTTCGGAGCCAGGTTAAAAATCAAGCCATAGTTTGTTTTAGGTATACCATTACTCCAGTTGGAGGCATTGCTCCAGTCGCTGTTTGACCCAGCACCAGTCCAAGTATCAGTAACGGTTGGTTTGGTAACTGGCGTTGGTGTTGGTTTGGTAGCAGTTTTCGGTGTGGTAACCGTTGAAGTATTTGCTATGGGTGTTTTAGAGTCATGTTTTGAGTGATAAAGAGCGAATGCACCGCCTGCTGCTAACACTAAAATTATTACAGAGATTATAATTAGTTTTTTCTTGGACTTATTACTAACATTCTGAGGTGGGGTGACTGGGGTCAAAGGATCAGGTTGCGATGGAATTACAGTTGGACTTTGTTGGTTTTCTAACTGAGGCTGAGTTACTTCGTGTTGTTCATCCATAGTGTTTTTAGTTTATCATAAGCTGATGCCTAGATAGCAAGTGAGGTTAGAATTTTTTAACAGATACAAAATATCCCTCAGGTTGGGGGGATGTAGGTATGAACTAAATATTATCTGATAAATATACTTGGAGGGCCCACTGGGACTTGAACCCAGGACACCCTGCTTAAAAGGCAGGTGCTCTAACCGGCTGAGCTATGGGCCCTTATTTTGCCTTAAATATAAAGGCGCCAAGAACTCCTCATATTATCTTGATTTTCAGGTAAAAGTCAACGAACCAACTCTTTAGTGATGCTTCTTATCGCTCTTTCCGCTTCGACTTTGGGTCCATAGAAATACAAGACTAATTAAGGAAGTTAGTCCAACGATTAACGTTTGGGCTTGTTGAAATTGTCGCCAGTAGCTGGAAGCAGCTAGTGCTCCACGAATTCCAGGAGACAGTGACGGTTCAACTAATAGAAGCCCTAGCACCCCGACTCCAATAGCCGGCAGAATGTTTAAAAATACCTTGGATCCCTTCACGCTATGGAACATGGCAATAGTAGTTAGTACTACTGGTAACCAAAGGAAAATAATTTTTATGGTGCTCTGGCTAAGATTACTGGCGTGAGGTGAAAAAGTCGTTAGCAGCGAAACAGCATCGCCTGATACAAAATGAACCAGCACGTAACCTAGACATAAACTTAGAAAGGCCATTGCTGCATCAACACGCAAGACCGTAAGAACCACGATAGGTGCTAATATAGCCACCGCCAAGATTATAGAATTGCTCATTTAACTATAATCATAGCATGAGCGGTTTTCAGAAATTAAGAGTCTGTCCAAGCCTGAGTTGAGTTGCTGCTACCTCACCAGCGTTTAACTCAATAACATACTGAGCTGGCTCTAAAGGACAGTAGTTATGTGGGTAGGTTTTAGGTGAAACATTGGCTTGTATGTAAACTATTTGTTTAGAGGAGTTAACCCAGATCATATCTAGAGGAAATTCCATACCTTTCATCCAGAAACACTGTACTGAAGCTGTTTGAAATTCAAACAACATGCCTTCATTTCTCGGCAATGAGCTGCGATAACCTAAACCTTTTTCCAATTGTGCAGGCGTCGTAGCTAACAGCAGATTAAACCTCTGGCCATCGACATTCATGGCTACTGTTGGTTGTTTTGCGAGTTCAAACAGCAGGGCAATTATCAGTGCGACAATTCCGACCGCTAACCAGATTCTAGGCGCCCACGCGGTCTTTTCGTCGTGTGCCTTTTGAGCTTTGTTCAATGTATTCAATTATTTTTTCCGCAACGTTGTGCCCTGTTACCTTTTCAATGCCAAAGCCTGGGCTAGCATTTACTTCCAGTACCAGAGGACCTTCTTTAGAGCGCATCATGTCGACTCCACAAATTGGTAACCCCATCGCTCTTGCTGCTTTTTGGGCAATTCGTCGCTCAACGTCAGTTAATTTAATAGCTTTCCCCTCGCCACCTTGATGAAGATTAGATCGAAAATCATCATCTAAACTTTGTCGTTTCATGCTAGCGATAACCTTACCACCAACAACGAAGGCTCGAATGTCAGTACCAGCGCTTTCCTCAATATACTCTTGTACTAAGAAGCTAACGCCTTCAACATAAAACGCCTGCATCACAGCCTCTGCCGCCTTGCGCGTTTCGGCCAGAACTACACCGTTGCCATGTGTACCACGAGCAACCTTGATAATCAAAGGCGCTCCGCCCGCTTGTTCGATTAAGTCGTCTACCGCAGCAGTCTCACGAGCAAAGATTGTCTTTGGAGTCTCAACACCAGCTCTAGCTAAAATTTGGATAGCGCGCAGTTTATCACGAGATCTGGCAATAGCAATTGAACTTGCAGTAGTAAAGACTCCCTGCATTTCAAACTGTCTTGCTACAGCGCCTCCATACTTGGTCAGTCCAGGAGCTATTCTTGGGATTATTACATCAACATCGACAATCTCTTCTCCTCGATAACGAACAACCGGTTTGTTGTGCTCAACAAGTACGTAGCATTCGGCGTAGTTTATTATTCGAACTTCGTGACCTCTTTTGAGGGCTTCTTCTTTGAGGCGTTTGGTGGAATAGTTGCCCGGTCCTTTGGATAAGATAACAATTTTCATAGTCATATGACTCCTACTGATTAAGTTCATTGTCAATGAATTCGGCCAAAGCCTTAAGTTTCTCGCTCGTAAATGAGCCACTCTTTAGTTGTGGCTCAATATTTACTTCTAATACTAGCCATTTACCGGTATTCGTATCCTTCATAAGATCTACACCAGCAATTTGCCGATTCATTAATTCAGCACAGCGCACTGCCAGAGTTTGAATATCTTGCCAGTCAGGATGACTTTCGTCAAGTATCTCGGCATTCGCTCCACCTTTCGGTTGGTTTAAGTGTCTCTTTAGAGGGTCTTGGTTTAAAACCGGATGGCGATAGATTACTGGTGCAGCCTGATCACCGAACACGCAAGCACGTACATAGCCATCATTTTCTATATATTGTTGAAGAATGTAGATATCACCAGGTGCTGACCTTTTAATGATCTCGTCCAGTTCATGCTCACTACTAATAAGATAGTTGTTCTTACCTCGCTCGGAATTTATTTCCTTAACAACAAATGGGCTGCCGAACTCTTCGTTTAAAATATTAAAGCGCCTCTTAATTTCAGGCAATGATCCACTAAAGGTAGGAGGTATATCAATGCCATGTAGTGCAAGATACATATAAGTGGTTAGTTTGTCGTAACTTGCCATCGGTAATACCTCTTTGCCGACGTATTTCACTCCATTAGATTGCAAGTATTGGGCAGTTGCTGAGGCTAATTCCCGGGCGCTGCGGTGTGACTTAAAGTAAACCAGATCAAAGGTTGATAAATCTCTATTGGTTATCGTCTCTTTAACTACAACTTCGGCTTTTTTTATCCAAAATTCTAGATCGCTATAGCTACTAACAACAGCCTCGACATTATCACCAAAAAGATTCTTATAAAATTTGTTTAAGCCATCAATGTCTTTCGGCTTGGAGATAAAAACTAATACCTGTTTATTACCGGAAACATTTGGTTGTTCAACAACTGTTTGGCTAACATCAACCAAAAACTTGTTTTTTAGAAGACGACGACCCAACAGTACCGAATAATTCATGCCTGATCGGTCAGCGAGGTTAAACCAAGCTTTAATAGTCCGGCCCTTTACGCAAATGACTAGGCGAACCTTATAGCGAAGCTCACTGACACCCGATGAGTTTTTAACTGTCGCTGTCTTATAGGAGGTCACATTGATACGCTCACCACTGTAGTAACGATTACCTGGGGCAAACATAACAAAGCTCAATTCATCATCAGAATGCTGCTCAATATCACTAACCCAAATAGCAGAACTATCAGCTCCTGTATCTATTTTGGCAGGTATGTTTTTTAGCCCGAGACTTGGAAAATCAACCATTTCTCGAGAACCAATAGTATCAATAGGCTGTTTTTTAATCATTTCTATTATTATAACATTTTACTTATGTTTTTTCAATCAAGAATTGGCTTTGTGGACCCTTGTATATACCAGATATACAACTATTACCAAAACCGTTATAAGGGCCACCATTAAGGGAATAAAGCCGTTTTGATTTTTGATAAGCTTTTGCACTATAGGCCTATTATTAGTCAAAAGATCGAATCTGTACAGACTCAGCTGTTATTCTAACGTTTCTGTTGGGACGGCTTTGTCCAAATACATCTCGGCGTCAGCCCGTGCTATAAGCGACTCAGCTCCCTCATAAGGATCTGAAAAAGCTACACCAACGTTTACTCCTTCGCTAGATTCAAATATCGATAATTTCCTATTAACATGAAATTTTATACGGTCTTTTATGCCGTTAGCCGCTTGTGGGACCTCGCTGTCATCAAGAACAATGTCACCATCAAGGAGCATTATGAATTCATCCCCGCTCTTTCGATATGCACGGTCACCTGGTCGTGTCGCCTCACGAAGCCCTGAAGCCACCTCTACAAGATAATCATCCCCTGTATTGTGTCCGTAAGTATCATTTACCTTCTTAAAATTCTTAACATCGACAAATGCCAGACCGATCCTTCTACCGGTAAGATGGGTACGTTGCAAGAACAACGGTAGTTCTGCTTGTAACATGTGCAAGCCAGGTAATCCTGTTAGTGTATCGTGCATTAATTCGTTAATCTTCTTATCTTTTTCGAGGATTGTCTCTTCCCTCAGCTGCAATTCATTCTGTTGCCTCCAAAGACGGCCTGCAACGATAGCTTGGGATCTCCAATCTGTAATGGGTTTCTGTGTTAACTTCACCTCCATTGAGATACCGGATCTCAATATAGATGGTTTTGTCTCGCTCATAATGATTGTTTTATCATAAATTACCTATTTTTGCAATTATAAGCACCTTGGCTAGCTATGTGATAATTCTCGCAAAGTCGCTTCCATAGATATTGTAGTTAGTTTAGACTTAGTGTAATGGAAGATGCTGTGAGGGCTAAGCAAGATACTTTTTTGAGTACACTGCCAGTGGTTAATTATAAGAAGGATCAGGTTTTACTATTCCAAGGTGAGACTCCGCAATCAGCTTACATAATAAAAAAAGGTATAATAAAATATTACGACATCAGTAATCAGGGGTTTGAGCAGGTAATATCGTTTCATACTACTCATGATATATTTCCGTTCCCTTGGATAATGAATACCGTACCTGTATCACTTTGTTATTACCAGACCGCTACGGATTGTGAGTTATATCGCACTTCCCGTGATGAATACTTGGAATTCTTACATGCTAACGAGGATGTCTTGTTTAGCGAGCTAAGGAAGCATGTCTTAAGAGAGGCTAGTCAAATATATCGGTTAACTGCCGTACTTCAATCCAAGGCTAGTGATAAGCTTGTAAACACTTTTAGCTACTTAGTAAAGAATTATGGAATTTTTTTAGGCCATAATCTCGTAAAGATAAATCTGGCTCTCACCCACCAAGATATTGCCAGTTTAACAGGTCTAAGAAGGGAAACTATTGCTATAGAGTTGAGTAAACTCAGAGACAAAGGCGTAATACATTATCGACCACACAGTCTTTATCATGTAGATGTGGGAATGCTCAACAAGCTACTTGGAGAAGGACAGATAATCACGGCGAGTGATCAAAACGCAGCTAGGCGATTTTAACGGCGTGATTTTAAGGTATCGTTAATGACCTTCACTAGTCCTTGAGGGGCTGTCCAAGATTTAACAATACATTTATAGGCGCCTAGTTTGAACGCCTCATTAATTTCGTCAGAATTTTCTAGATTGGTGAATACTACCACCTTAGCTGGGTTGGGCGCCTCCGCTATGTTATATTCCTCGAGAAACTCCACCCCATTTTTCATCGGCATCAAAAGATCCAATAAGATTAGGTCCGGATTAAAGCTGTCCAATCTCTCTAAAGCTTCATTACCGTTGTAAACGGATTCAATGGTGTGGCTTTCGCGCTCGAGGATAATTCTATAAGCAAGGTTTAGGTCGATGTCATCTTCAACTATCAAAATTTTTGCCATATAAACATCTCCTAATATACTATCCTGAGTTTACATCGTACTAAAGTTTTTAGCTGTGTTAATTCTAACTTAATCACGTCTCTTGATTCTAGAATTCTCTAGCTTGAACGCTCCCGATTTACCGCTGATTCCCTTTTTTGAAATTGAAAAATAAAACGAAGAGCCCTTTCCTTCCTGGCTTTCAAACCAGGTGTCACCATCCACCTTCTCAGCCAAGACTTTCACCATATAGAGGCCGAGTCCGGTGCCAGAAACCTCTTGTTTTACTGCATTACTAGCTCTGTAAAACTTTGAGAATATTTGATCCTTGGACCCTTCAGGTATTCCGTATCCAGTATCCCGAACTTGAAAAATTATACTTTTACGATCGGTGTATAGGCTCATCTCTATTAATCCGCCCTCCGGAGTATATTTTATGGCGTTAGAGACCAGATTAGAAATAATCTCTCTGACTATTAGTTTATCGGTATTAACTTCGGGTATTTTATCTTCAATCTTGGTTTTTAAAGAAAGCTTCTGATTTATCTGGGGTTCAAATTCACTAGCTATGCTACGGACTAAAATAGATAGATCTATAGGGCTACTCTCAACAGATATGTTACCCGCTTCTATACGAGTTATATTGAGTAGTGTAGAAATCAGCCGATTCATTCTATCGGTTGCGGCAATAATTACTGCTAGAAAAGTAGATTGTTGTTCGTTAAGTTCGCCGGCATAACCATTTTCTAACATGAGAGAGTACGTATTTACTGCCGATAGTGGGGTACGCAGCTGGTGCGAAGCTATAGAAATGAATTCTGTCTTCATCTTATCAGCTTCAATATCGTCAGATATGTCCCTAAAAACCTCAATAGCACCTATCGGCTTATTCCTAAGAAGTATGGGTGAAACTGTCATGAATACAGGGAATTTTTCTCCGTCTTTTCTCCTGTAGTATTTGCTAACACTTATAGCCTTACCTGTCATAAAGACCTGTGTGACCGGACGGTCGATGGTTTCGACTACCGAGTTGTCTTCGTTTACCATAACTACTTTTTCTGGATACCACTCCCCCAACAACTCACTCTCTGTATAGCCCAACATGTCCAAAGCAGCTTGATTGACTCGAGTAACATGCCCTTTTTCATTAATTGCTATCAAGCCTTCGCCTAGGCTAGAGAATAAAGCATCAAATGTAGCGCTTTCTTCTCGGGCTTTAGCAGCCTGGGCTCTTAGGTCTTTAACTAAATCTGAGTCTTGTTTTGTCATTTGTCCCGGTTTTTCTCGCAGCAATCGTCAACAGTTTAAGACTGCGAATATATTTATTGATCATTTTATTGTCATTGGTTAGTAACCCCATAGCGAGTCTTATCCAATCTATCAGTTCGTTTAGGTCCTGTTCCAACAATTGTTCCGGCCTCTTTTCTAGATGATTACGAATTTGTCGATCGATAAACCGATCTGCAGCCGGACCAAGGTAATCATATGTTACCTCGACAACCTGCTGATAAAGACGGTTAACCTTTTCGACCATCACTATACTACTTCTATCTTTCTTAATCTTTTCGCACCGATAGCAATCATTATGTAACCAGCGGAGATGAGTACCAGGAGCGGATATACGATCAAGAGAATGGCCGATATTCTTAGTTCCAGTATTCTACCCGACAGAGTAACTAGATATTGCAGGACAATAGACGAGATAATAATAAAACCTACGCCTAGCGCCACTAGTCCCATGCCGCCTTTATATATCACTCCTTTAATCTTTTGCTGATATAGGTATATATCCATAGATGCCAGCATTCCGTTAAACCATACAAAAATGTATGGAACTACTATGGTTAGGAGGATTACCCAATCCGGAAGATAGTAAATGTGTGATGATGAAAGCGCCAGTTTTCTAACCGAGGGGAGACCGTTAAAAACAAAGTAACAATAGCCCGCTCCTATAAGTACTAAGAGCAAAGCAAAGAGTTGTATTTGCCTCTGGGAGGGACGTTGTTTAGTTATGTCAGTAAAACCCCTGGCCGCTTCACCAATAACTACGAATGCTGCCAGAGGGATGAGTAAACTGATGTAGTTATTAACTATTGTGGTGGTGGGTAAAAAACTCGGGTGATGCTGAGAAAAATAATTCAATATGGTCGATATGATGGAAGCAGTTGGCTGACAGAAAGCTAGAATGCCAACACCGAATGCAAGTCTATGCATTTGTTTGCCATCTCTGTTATTACTAATTAGTTCAGCGTATTGTCTTAGTTTGGTAAAACCATAAAATGCCGCCGTCCAAATACCGGCGACTGGTAGAACAATCGTCACGTCCAAAATACGCAGTGCCAAAGAAGAAATGTGATAATGCACCATGGCTTGGCGATTAGCGGAAAGTAATAAGGTCAGGACCAAATACGTAAGAATTAGTGCCACGAAGAGATAAGCTAGGTAAGGTGCTTTTATTTTTTTCATCTCAGATAGGTGCTCCCCTGATATTAGCCTACATAATTATACAATCATGTATACTGATCAAGTCTGTAAGTTTAACTACTCTACTATACTTAATTTAAGAGCTAATTATCCGAAAATCGATCTTTTGCCGTGGTCTTCTTTAAATTCTTCCAATAATTCTTTTTGTTTTTTACTAAGTTTATTGGGTGTGTCTACCAAAATAGTAACTATGTGAGAGCCTCTTGAGCCTCCCCTAAGATGAGGCACTCCGTGGTTAGATAGCTTAAAGTCCGTACCACTCTGGGTACCACCTGGAATCTTCATGTTTACTGGACCATCAACAGTCTCTACCTCTATAGTTGTGCCTAGTGACGCATCCACCATATCGATGTGTTCTTCACTTAAAATCAGGTCGCCCTCACGAGTGAATTTCTTATCCGGTTTTACCCTAACATGGACATAAAGATCGCCTTTGGAGCCATTTGCTATAGCTTCGCCATGTTCTCGCAAGCGAATCGTCGCACCATCATCAATACCAGCCGGAATCTTTAGTTCTATCTGTTGGGCTCTTCGCTGAGTGCCCTTGCCATGACAGACACTACAGATTTTTTCAGGAATCTTGCCGGTTCCACCACAAGTTGGGCAAACACTCGCTTGTTGAATATTGCCAAATATTGTTCGGGTAACACTGACAACTTGCCCAGAACCCTTACAGGTATCGCAGGTTCTCAGTTCGAAACCAGGTTCAGTACGAGTTCCTTTACAGTGTTCACAAGTATCTTCAATGTTTAGAGTTACTTCTACTTGGGTTCCAAAAACTGCTTTTTCAAAGCTGATATCAATGGCAGTTTCAACGTCACGACCACGGTTCTTCTGTTGACGAGGCCTACTACCTCCACCAAAAAAGCTTTCAAAAATATCGCCTAGGCCCAAATCTCCAAAATCGAAATTAACTCCCTGGGCTCCAGCACCGCCAAAGCCATTAAAGGGGTTGTCGTCGCTTGCAGCGCTGCTACCTACACCGGCATGGCCAAACTGGTCGTAGCGCTTTCTTTTACTGTCGTCCTTTAGGATTTCGTGCGCTTCGTTTATCTCTTTAAACTTTTCTTCGTCTCCGCCACGGTCAGGATGATATTGCACAGCTAACTTGCGGTACGCCTTTTTAATTTCGTCCGGACTGGCGTTTTTATTAACACCTAATACTTCGTAATAATCCCGTTTAGCCATATATACCTGTTTACGTTACTAGTTTATTGGTCTTAAAGCTAGCGTGGGTGAAGCGATTAATGAAAGCTATTTATCTTCCTTATCGTCGTCAACTACTTCGCCTTCGATCGGCTCTTCTTTATCGTCTTTTTTAGCCTCTGCTGTGTCTTCTGATGGAGCATCTTCTTTAGTAGCCTCATACATTTTTGCCCCGATTGGCATAATCTTATCGTTAAGTTCCTTGGCAGCAGTTTCTAGCGCTTCTTTATCGGCCTTTTCGTCAGCTACAACTTTCTTAGCTACTTCAACAGCTTCATTTATGGTCTTAGCATCGTCTTCGGATAACTTATCTTTTTGCTCACTGACCAGTTTCTCAGCCTGATAAACTGCGCTGTCTAAGAGATTGCGAGCTTCAATTGAGTCACGCTTCTTCTTGTCCTCTTCAGCGTGAGCCTCGGCATCCTTGGCCATTTTCTCAACATCAGCTTTATCGAGGTTACCGCTACCTTGAATAGTTATGCTTTGTTCTTTGCCGCTGCCTTTGTCTTTGGCAGTTACATTCAGTATGCCGTTGGCATCAATGTTGAATGTGACTTCGATTTGAGGAACACCGCGTGGGGCAGGTGGGATACCATCCAAAACGAACCTACCGAGTGATTTGTTATCGGCAGACATGCCTCGCTCTCCTTGCAAAACATGTACTTCAACTTGTGGCTGGTTGTCAGCTGCGGTTGAGAATACTTCACTCTTACTGGTTGGGATTGTGCTATTGCGCTCGATCAGTTTAGTCATGACACCGCCCATGGTCTCAATACCAAGGCTTAATGGTGTTACATCCAGCAACAAGACATCTTTCACATCACCTTGCAAAACTCCGGCCTGAATAGCAGCACCAATAGCAACTACTTCGTCAGGGTTAACCCCTTTCATCGGTTCTTTACCAAAGATACTTTTTACCTTTTCTTGTACAGCAGGCATACGGGTCATACCGCCGACTAAAACAACTGCCTGAATATCACTCGCTTTTAGACCAGCGTCTTTTAGGGCTTTCTCACAAGGATCAGCTGTCTTATCTATTAACTCACTAACCAACTGCTCGAGCTTGGCTCGGGTTAGTTTGTGCTCAAAGTGTTTGGGCCCATCAGCATCAGCAGTAAGGAATGGAAGGTTAACGTCTACTTCATTAGTAGTACTCAGTTCAATTTTAGCTTTCTCGGCTTCGTCACGTAGACGTTGCATTGCAGCTTTGTCATCAGTAAGGTCAACACCCTGCTCTTTCTTAAACTCATCTTTTAAGTAATTCACGATGATACGATCAAAGTCAGCTCCACCTAAGTGAGTGTCGCCATTAGTGGACTTAACTTCAAAGACTCCGTCACCAAGTTCTAGTATTGAAACGTCGAAAGTTCCACCACCAAGGTCGTAAACTGCAATCTTTTCATCTTTCTTATCGGCCTTATCTAGTCCGTAGGCCAGGGCTGCAGCAGTTGGTTCATTAATAATTCGCTTTACTTCTAGTCCGGCGATTTTACCAGCATCTTTAGTGGCTTGTCGTTGGGAATCATCAAAGTAGGCAGGAACAGTAATGACTGCTTCAGTAACTTTGTCGCCTAAGAAAGCCTCGGCATCGGCCTTTAATTTGCTTAGAATCATGGCACTAACTTCTTCTGGGCTGTATTCTTTGTCGCCCATTTTGACCTTAACGCTCTGCCCGCTCTTGACGATTTCATAACCCATTAGTTTCAGGTCACGTTGGACTTCTTTGTCTTCCCAGCGACGACCGATAAGTCTTTTTACTTCATAGATAGTATTCTTTGAATTCGTAACTTGTTGACGGCGGGCTACTTGGCCAACCAAACGTTCGCTGTTCTTGTTAACGGCAACAACACTAGGAGTTGTCCTAGCACCTTCGCTGTTGGCTATAATCTCTGGCTTACCAGCTTGCATTACAGCCATAGCTGAGTTCGTTGTTCCTAAATCAATTCCTATAATCTTACTCATAATTTGTCCTCCATTTTTACTTTAACCATTGCGTGACGTATAACGTCGTTACCAAGTCGATATCCAGCTTGAAGTTCCTCGCAAACAACTTCAAGCGTTCCATCACCTTCTTCCATGCTTACTGCTTCGTGATATCTAGGGTCAAACGGCTCACCAACAGTTTTGATCCGCTCAACACCCATATCACTAAGCACCTTCTCAAACTGCTTAACAACACCTTGAATTCCTTTTACGTAATCATTCCCTTCAAGTTCTTTAGGAACATGTTTTAGGGAACGTTCCAGATTATCAATTACCGGCAATAGCTCTCGTACCAAACTAGCTTTTACCGAGCTCCTTAGAAGCGTTACCTGCTCATCATGCTGTCGCCTAAGATTCATTGAATCAGCACGCTCTCTCTGTAAGGCGGCCGTTAGCGCCTCGACTTGTTCGGCCAAAGGATTGTTAGTGGGCTGTCTAGCTGGTTTGGGGGCTTTGGGTGGTTTACTCATGCTAGAGCCTCCTGTAGTTCTTCACCAGCTCGTCGGACTAACATCATGACATCGCGGTAACTTTGACGAGTCGGACCCAGCACACCTATGTAGCTTCTATCTGAGTAAGAACTCTGAAATCGACTAATTATTAATGAGCACCCGGCGTTACGGCCAATTGGGTTTTCGGTACCAATGTAGACACTTAATGGTTCGTTGGGAGCAGTTTCTCTCAGCCAAGGCTCAAGATTATCTAGTAATCGAGCTACTTGTTGAACTTCGGCCGCTTGCAAGAACTCTGGTTGTCCAAAAAGGTTTGATAGCCCACTTATGTATAGCTGATTGCCAATAGTGGCTAACCCCAAGTTGTGAGTCAATTCGACAAGTGTGTCTACAGCGTTACGGATCGTCCTCTCGGGCATTCCACCACCGTGAACTCTAGAGATCAGGGCCTGTTCGCCACGACCTACAGGCAAAGACGGGTTATCTGGCAACATATTGTTAACATAATAGCGATAGCCTTTGTCGGTTGGCACTCGACCAGCACTAGTGTGTGGTTGATTGATATAGCCAAGACGTTCCAGTTCAGCCATCTCAGCGCGGATTGTGGCTGAACTAACATCAAACACCTTAGCCAATAAGCTACTCCCTACCGGGCTGGCAACTTCGGCATATTGTTCGACTATAGCTGATAGAATCTGATTTTGGCGTGTTGTCATATTGCACTCTCACTGACTTACTGCCAGTACAGACTCTATAATAAACGTATTGGCACTCACTAGTCAAGAGTGCTAGTAGCTGAATCTAGGAAAGCGTCTGTATCTTTTAGCAACTCTTTATCTAGAGCTCTGGCCCGATCCTGTTCAGCATCATCAATCACGCCAGTATGTACAATTTTCTGAACCTTCTCAATAGCGTGTTCGAGACTGTCATTAATTACAAATATTACTCTTTTACTGTCCTGAGCTCGGTCAAATATCCGTCGGGCAGTCTGGAGTCGTCTAATTAACTCCTCCTTACTCATAATGCCTCTAGAATTAATTCTTCGTTGCCACTCATCGAAGCTAGGAGGCAGGACCATAATAGCTATAGTATCTCCTTTAGCTCGAAGTACATTTCTTACTCCGCCAATGTCCATGTCAGTAATGGCAACTTTGTTTTCCGCACTCGCTGCTTCAAGTTCCCGAATGCTAACACCAGAGACTTGTTGGTTATGAATAATTTCAGCTTCAAGAAATTTGCCTTCCTGGACGTCTTTTAGAACTTCTTCTTCAGTTCTAAACCAATAAATCGAGCCATTTTTTTCTAATACTCCATTGTTAGCTCTTGGCGCCCGAGTAGTGTCCGAAATAATAAAGTGATAATCTCCAGTCTTTACCAGCGCATCAATTATGGTGTTGCGGCCAGCTGATGTAGGAGCTACTAAAACAACTAATTTAAGATGTTTAAGAGCTTCTTTAGCAGCCGCCGAAGGCTGATAATTTTCTAGAGCTGTTTGAAACTCCGTAAAGTGTTTTAACTCGTGCATGGTACATTTATAACAGAAGTGTTTAAATTTTAGGAGAAAATATATGAAACCAGCACCCGACTTCTCACTACAAGATCAAAATAATGTAACCCGAAAATTGGCAGATTATGCTGGCAAATGGTTAGTCCTCTATTTTTATCCAAAAGACGACACGCCCGGATGCACAACCGAGGCTTGTACATTTCGTGATGAACGCGACGTTATTCAAGAATTGGGAAATGCCGAGGTGGTTGGAGTTAGCAAGGACTCGGTTGCTTCTCACAAAAAGTTTGCAGAAAAACATCACCTAAATTTCACGCTTCTTAGTGATCCAGACCATGAAACTATTGAGGCTTTTGGGGCGTGGGGACCTAAGAAATTTATGGGTAGGGAGTTTTTGGGTGTTCATCGTAATACTTATATAATTGATCCCAAGGGGTATATCGCCAAAGAATATATTGGAGTTGACTCTAAAAAACACGCTGTAGATATTATTAACGATCTAAAATCTTTGCAGAAAGAATCTTAAGTATGGAAATAGATAATAAAACTATTCTAGTAACCGGGGCTAACCGAGGTATTGGCCGTGCAATTGCTGAAGAGCTTGCCACTCGGCCAGTAAATCTGCTACTTGGCATGCGTGATCCGAGTGACTATGTTCCGATTTCTGAGAGTAACGCCTTAAGTATTAAGCCAGTTAAGCTGGATCTGTCATCAAAACAGTCGATAAATAAATCATTAGAAAAATCAAAAGATAGTCTCAAGGACCTGGATATTCTTATAAATAATGCTGGGCAGTTTGTTGCTGGACCGCTACAAAAACAAGACTTAGACAAAATCTACTCGATGTTCCAGGTAAATATTGTGGGACTAG
>CAJCIR010000004.1 GCA_903970425.1 Chlamydiota bacterium
ACCAATCCACTTTCTTTAGTTTTCTATACTCATAACCAGTTAGTAATAGACCAGGTATAAGTAAGAATGGGAACAACATCAGAAAGCTTGATGACTCACTCTGATTTCCATAATAATGCCCACCGCGCGAGTCTCTCTGAAGCTGGAACTGGAGATATGTGGCGCCAAGCCTATCGACTTGGTAGCCGCCACTCGAAGCAACTCGTGCCCCGGGGTATACAGTATTCTCAACACTTTTAATTACGGTTGGTCGCGTTTCGATAAACAACAACCCTATACCTAAGGCGATGATTCCGGCAACTGCGATTACTGAGAGTCTTTTAAGTATCACCGTAAGTTTTTGTTTATCGGATCGCCAAGTTTGAATAAAATAACCTAGCAAGAATACAGCTACAGCAATGCCTACTGGAATCTGAAAGGGCGGATACAACAACAGACCGAAACTAGCTAGTAGATAGGCTAGCGCAACAACATAAATTATGTAAGACCACACTCTTGAAGCTGTGAAGCGCAGGAATTTGACCGGCTCGTCCTCTATTAACCTAATACCAAGCAAAATAATTAAAAAGCCGTATGCCAAGGGAGCTATAGTGATGGTCTGATACCACCAAAATATAAAGGGACTAAGACCGAAACCTGTGGCAACTAGAGCAGCGAATAACCGCTGTCTTGGGAATAGTCTAAGTACGAAAAAGTAGCAACCGACAATTAATAGTATTAATAAGAACCACCACTTAAAAGCGAAAGCAAATTCTAGAGGTAGAACAAAAAAGATCAGATTCTGAGGTTTAAAAACTACTGACCAGTCTTTATAAGGTACATCTGCGATCACCGAAACATCACGTCCATTAAGGTCTGGATTATTCAAAGGAAAGCCTGCCCGGGCTTGCGATACTGTCATTTGAGTGTTGAATAGCCACTCGTCAGACCTTATTGGCTGAACTTTCCCAAATATTAGGTGCGGATCGTGATAATTTGAGCCATAGTACACTTGGTCGTAAACTGCTACAGAAGTCCCGCTGAGGCGAAAGCTTGTTAGGACCACTAATAATAGAACTAGTCCGAGGGGCAATAGCCAGACACTCTTGAAAATACGTTTACCAAGCTTTCCCGGAGTCTTTTTTGACTTCTCTTTAGCAGCTCTAACTGAGACTTTTTGCATTTACTAAATTGTAACAGAAGGGAGGGCTTAGTCTATCTTTACTTTGACAATTTAACCGATAACTTTTCCTGTAGCTGAGTGAACTTATCTTCTAGGTCGGCAATCCTGGAGTATGCTCTGGTGATCAATATAAAACATAAATCAACACCAGTTGCCAGCAAAACTACAACCAGCGAAATGGGAGGGCTGTCGCTTAGAGAATTACCATCGACAAAATCAGTTATGGGCCGAACGAAGAAAATACCTAAAATTATAAGCCCCCAAAAAATCAGACGAATCAGGACTGGCATGAAACGAGCTTTATTTATCTTATAGTCCAAGATCACATTAAACATCCCGTATAAAGCTAACGGCACATTAAGTACTACTAGGACCACGTAATTATTCATCTAAAAAATCCCATCAGTCGTTGTTTAATCAGTTGTCTAATAGTGTGAAAGGCTGTCCAATTGCTTTGTCCTTTAGATTTTGAGTAATCTGTATATATAGCCTTTATCGGCACATCAACTATTTTTAAACCAGCACGATCAGCTCGCCATAGTAGCTCTGAACAAAAGGCATAGCCGTTTTCTCGATACTCGAGTTTATCAATTGTTTTTCTGTTAAAGCCTTTGAGCCCGGATTGAGAGTCGCTACTTTTTACGCCGACAATCACCCTGGTGAAGTAGTTCAAACCCTTATTACCGACCACCTTATACCAAGGCATGCCAGCCGTATCGAGCAGGCGATTTCCTATAATTAGATCTCCCTTACCGTTAATCGCAGCCCGCAACACTTTTTCTAAATCTTTTGGTGAATGTTGACCATCAGCATCCATTGTGGCCCCAAAGTCGAAGTCATTTTCGCGCAGATATCTCAGCCCACTTCTAGTTGCTGCACCAGCACCAGAATTTACTAGGTGTTCGATAACGTGCGTTCTTTTATTACTCTTTGCTAGTCGGTAAGTCTTGTCTGTAGAGCCATCATCAACGACGACAGGGGTTAATCTGTAGTGATTGCCGTTGACCTCCATGGAACTTGGGATGCCGTTAAGAACACTCGAAATCACAGCTCCCTCGTTATACGCGGGCAGTACGATGCCTATTCTAAACTCTTTCATTACTGCGCTACATTATATATTAGATAAGTTGTAAATATCCAAATCCAGTTTCCCAAAAAAATGATAATGGAGTAGGCTTAAAAGACATAAATACAATGAGCACAGACTTAAAACAACGCATTCATACTCTTCACCAGTCTCACCTATTTCGATACCTTATAGTCGGTGGCACCGCCTTTCTAACCGAATATGGTTCATTTTATGCCTTGTACCAAGCAGGCCATGTACAACTATACTTGGCAAACTCTATTAGTTTCTGTTGCGGTTTAATCGTTAGTTTTATATTTAACCGAGCTTGGACATTCAATAAAAGAGTGTTTGCCCATAAGACGCACCACCAAGCGTTAATGTATGCAGTTCTAGGTCTAATAAACCTAGGCATGATTAATGCATTAGTCGGAGTACTAAAGCACCTTGGGGTCGACCCGCGTATTGGTAAGTTGATAGGCCAGTTAACCATAGTTACATGGAACTTTGTAATCTACCGAAAAATTATTTTTGTTTCTGAGATTCGTGAAAGTTAATTGAAGGTGTAGATGTTGACGTTGTAGGCGTTGATAGGTGGCACCTTAACTAAAACAGTCTTATAAAAGGTCGTATATTTTCTATAAAAAGTGACTACGTATGGCTCATCGGCGATGGTCCCATAGTCTACGAAATATTTAATATGTTCACTTTTAATAGTTTCATAAAGAGTTTGCTGGTCAGCTGGTATGTTATTTGTTGTCACCACTCCATAGCAGCGGTAATTGTCGTGATAACAAGTAAAGATGGAATCCGATATATTGGAGGTAATTTTTGAGCCGGCGGGTATATACGGTTTTATAGCTTTCGCTTCCAGGTAATACAATTTCCCAATTCCGTCAGAGTTATGCAGAGAAGTAATTGCCGGGTAGTAGGTTGAGACCAATAGGACTAATAAAACTATCAAACCTACTGGCTTAATTATAAATTTTTTAACAGGGAATTTATCAAAACTCACGATTGCTACAATAGTCATAAGTAAGATTGATGCATAAATATATCTCTCCAGGACTAGGACAAGGCTATAGGACAGAATAATAAGAAGAGACATGCCCGTGACATAATCAAGAAGCTGCAGCTTAAACTTGTTCCTTACGATCATATTAATTTGATAAATCAGTAAGCCGATGAAAACACCAACGCTTATCATGGTTACTGCATTGAAGCTGGCTGCTGCCCCGGCAATATTAGACAGAAAGAGACCAACACCATAGACAAAGTCGTGAGGGGAACTAAAAATACTCCAGTCCTGAATTGGATAGTTAGAAGGGTCTTCCCATGAACTAAATGCGGTTGGATTGGGAGGAGGTATGATCGAGGTGTTGAGTGGGTTGGCGGGGCTGGTGGGACCTACCAAAGCGTGGTTGAGAGTTGTGGAGGTGGTTATGGTGAAGTGCTGGTACTTATAGCTTAAGGCTACGATCCAGGGCAAAGATACTAAGATGAATACGCCTACTGAAAATGCCAGGAACTTAAATTTTATTTTCTTAACAGCTGCTTTAATATTGGCATCTCTCCAAATCACAAGACCAATAAGAACAAAATTGGCTAAAGCTACAAAGAAGCCCAAAGGCTTAGTCCCGTATAAAAAGGCTCCTGATACCCCCAATAGAATACCGCTTATCCAAGACGCCTTTTTCATAAAACGGATTCCTAGCAGAACTATTAAACAGACTCCGGCTGCAAACAAAAGATCGGCGGTTAAGGGCTGAGGTAAAGCCCAGTCGATCAATACAGGCAGAATCAGTATATATAAGAAGAA
>CAJCIR010000005.1 GCA_903970425.1 Chlamydiota bacterium
CTTTCCTAGAGGGTTATCGGTATGGCAAATAATAATTATGTAATCAGTACGTTGGGAAGTCATTCTGCACTTCAGATACTCAAAGGCGCACGTGATGAGGGCTTTAAAAATCTAGTTATATGTAAACGCGGCGCATCTCAACCCTACCGTTCATTTAAGGTCGCCGATAAGATTATTGAAGTCGACAATTATGAAGAAATTCACGAGCTAGAAAAACAGCTTATTAAGGACAATGTCATTCTCATACCTCATGGCTCGTTCGTAAATGCCCTGAGCTTTGATGGCCTCAACGAATTACGTATAAAGTACTTTGGCAATAAAGCAGTATTACCGTGGGAAGAAAACCGGACTAAGCAGCGCGAGTGGTTGAGTAAGGCTGGTCTAGTTGTGCCAAAACTTTATCAAGACCCGTCAGATATTGATGGTCCAACAATTATTAAATTCTTTGGAGCACGCGGCGGTAAAGGATTTTTCCTGGCTCGTAACGAGCAAGAATTTAGAAAGAAAATAGCACCTCACAAAGATAAAAAATACGTGATCCAGGAATACATTATCGGGGCTCCTCTATATATTCACTACTTCTATTCACCGCTTAATCAAGAGTTAGAAGTTATGAGTATGGATCGCCGTTATGAAACTAATGTTGATTCTATCGGGAGAATTGCAGCTAAAGACCAGATAGATCTTAATATCGAAAGCTCATATAACATTATGGGTAATCAGCCTCTTGTTGTTCGTGAGTCGCTATTGCCTGAAATATTCAGAATGGGCGAACAAGTTGTTAAGCAGTCTAAGAAACTTATTCCGGGAGGACTGTTTGGGCCTTTCTGTCTTGAAACCGTGGTAACCCCGGATCTAGACGTTTATGTCTTTGAGATTTCAGCTCGAATTGTAGCCGGCACAAACCCTTACATTAATGGATCTCCCTATACAGATCTTCGCTATGATGGCCCTATGAGTACCGGTCGTCGTGTGGCCCGAGAGATCAACGATGCAATCAAAAGTAATCGTTTAGAAAAGGTATTACACTCTGATAAAGCAAGCTGATATCGCTAAAGTACTACAAAAGTACGACACCAAGAACCTAAGGATTGCCAGTCTTGGTGGACATAGCGCTTTGGATGTTTGTCGCGGTGCAAAGGCTGAAGGCTTTGAGACTGTCGTTGTGGCTCAAAAAGGGCGAGACAAAACCTATTCAAAATATTATAAAACGCGTAAGGACGGTAGAGGTTGTGTAGATCACGTTATTCTAGTTAATTCTTTTGCCGATGTTGTCCTTCCAGAAATACAAAAAAAATTGCGTGATCTTAACGCAGTGTTCGTTCATAGCCGATATTTCTGGGCCTATTGTGACTATCACGATGTTGAGGATAAGTTCTTGGTCCCCATTCTTGGCAACCGAATACTTGTTCGTAAAGAAGAACGTACCGAACAAAACAATCAATATTTCCTACTTCAAAAAGCTGGCCTTAAAATTCCTCGACAGTTTAAATCGCCCGAAGATATCGATCGCTTAGTCATTGTAAAAACTAGTGAGGCATCAAGAGGTTATGAGCGAGCATTCTTTCTAGCAAGTAGCTTCGATGATTATATGAAAACCTCCAGTGAGATGATTGTCTCAAAAAGTATCTCACTTGAATCATTGGCGGATGCTGTAATTGAGGAATTTGTGGTCGGACCGCAAATAAATCTTAATTTCTTCTACTCACCAATTACTAAAGAAGTCGAGCTTCTTGGTACTGATACCAGGCGCCAGACAAATATTGATGGCCTACTTCGTCTCACTGCACCGGAGCAGATCGAAGTCCTAAAATACATTAAACCCAAATACATCGAAAATGGGCACCAGGCAGTGACTATAAAAGAGTCGCTTATTGAAAAGGCCTACCAGTCCGGAGAGAAATTTGCTAAGACTGTCGAGAAGTACTACCCCCCCGGAATGATTGGCCCATTTGCCTTACAAGGTGCCGTGACGGCTGGCCCTCCGAGCGAAGAATTTGTTTTCTTTGATGTCAGCATGCGTATCCCCGGGAGTCCTGGTACCATGTTTACTCCCTACACTAATTACCTGTATGGAGAATCCATTAGTGTGGGCCGCAGAGTTGCAATGGAAGTTAAGTATGCACTGCAGTCCAACAGCCTTGAGTCCCTACTAACCTGAAACAGCAAATATATAAAAATCATATAAAAACGTTACTTTTTTAGGAAAATGTCGTATAATGTCATAGGTTAAGTATGCAAATTGCCCGCTAAATGTAAAAATGGGAGAATTCCATGAGCATGGACAGCAAAAGCAAGTACTTAAAGGTAGCGAGTCACGAGGGTCGAAAAGGCGAAGTTAAGAAGGTTGTTCTTCTTTATTCCGGAGGCCTTGATACATCGACCATGGTGAAGTGGATCCAGGACGAATATAAAGCCGAAGTAATTGCTCTTACTGTTGATATTGGACAGCAAACCGATGACCTAGAAGAAATTAGACAAAAAGCTCTCATGCTAGGTGCTGTCAAAGCTTTCGTGGTTGACGCCAAAGAAGAGTTTGCCCGTGACTACATTGCTAAAAGCATAAAAGCCAATGGTATGTACCAAGGAAGGTACTATCTCTCTACCCCACTGGGTCGTCCTCTCCTGGCTAAGTGGGCAGTCAAAATTGCCGCTCAAGAAGGCGCCGACGCAATCGCACACGGAGCTACTGGTAAAGGAAATGATCAGATCCGCATGGAAGGTTCTGCCTTAGCACTAAACCCAGACATCAAAGTCATTGCCCCAGTACGAGAATGGGGCATGGGCCGTATAGAACAATTGGCATATTGTAAGGAACACGGAATACCCGTTAAGCAGACTGCTGATAAACCATATTCTTATGACGACAATATGTGGGGAGTAACTGGTGAAGGTGGCGAAATCGAAGATCCATCGCTTATTCCACCACTAGATAAAATTCTACAAGTTGCTCGCACTCCTGAAAAAGCTCTTAATAAGCCAGAGTATATCACTATAGAATTTGAAAAGGGCTTACCTGTAGCTATCGACGACGAAAGACACGGCTTGGTCAAAATTATCGAGATATTAAATGAGCGAGCTGCTAAACACGGTGTTGGTGTTGTTCACCTGCTTGAAGACCGTGTTATCGGGTTAAAGGTGCGCGGTCTATATGAGGCACCTGCTGCTGAAACTATAATAACTGCACACAAAGCCCTAGAACGCTTTACTTCTACAAGACTAGAAAACGAGTTTAAAACTATCATCGACGAAAAATGGGCATACCTATGTTACGGAGCCCTATGGTTTGAGCCCTTGCTTGAAGACCTCAATGCATACGAAGACAAAGTTAATGACAAGATTACTGGTAAGGTGACCGTAAAATTATTTAAAGCGCATATCGAAGCCGTTGCCGTGGAAACACCAAATAGTCTGTACGACAGCAAGTTGGCAACCTTTATGGAGGGCGATTACTTTAACCAAAACGCCTCAGCCGGTTTTATAGAGCACTACACGCTGCAAATGAAACTTGCTCAGCGTCGTCAGCACACCGCTCTGCTAACAATCGGTGGCCGAGATAAGAAGTTGAAGATCCTACCCGATATTAAGCGGCTTAGTAAACTTAACTACCAACTGTACTCGACCTATAAAACTCACAAATTCCTGCTAGCAAACGGGATAGAATCCATCTTGGTAAATAAGATATCCAGTCCAGAGCTAAAGCCAAACCTTGGCGAACTACTCGATGCCAAACGGTTTGACATCATTATTAACTTGCCTACCGAAACTCGACGGGCAGAAACTGTCAGTAAATCAAAAACGGATGATCAAATCATTCGTGAGAAAGCTGTCGCTACCGACACTCTACTTGTTACCAACCTGGGTGTTGCAAGAGACCTAATTGAGAAACTTGCGAGTGCTCATGCCTGAACCCGGTAAAGACTTTAACCCCAAACAAATCGTGCTGGATAAGATTTCAGCACAAGGAGGTTGGGTCAATGCTCACGCTCATGTTGATCGAGCCTTTATTCTAACCCCGGAGAATTTTCAACTTACCGGTGAGTCACTAGAAACGAAGTGGTCCCTGCCCGATAAGTATAAAGAGCAAGCTTCGGTTGATGATATCTATGACAACATGGCTCGTGTTGTCGAGGATATGATTGCTCAGGGCGTACAAGCGATCGGATCATTTATTGACGTTGATCCAGTAATTAAGGACAAAGCAATTGTTGCTGCTAAAAGACTACGAGAAAATTACAAAGGTAAGATCAAGATTAAGTTTATAAACCAGGTAGTTAAGGGTGTAATTGATCCCGAGGCTAGGAAGTGGTTTGAAGTTGGAGCTGAGTTTGTCGACATTATTGGTGGTTTGCCAGAAAGAGATGCCGGACACGAGGCCGAGCATTTAGATATTCTATTTGAAGCTGCTAAGAAAAATGGTAATAAACCCTTACATGTTCACATTGATCAATTCAATTCACCCGATCAACGCGACACTGAATTGTTGGTTAAAAAGACAATCGAACATGGTTATCAGAATAAAGTAGCGGCAGTACACTGTATTTCGCTAGGCGCTCAACCAAAAGCTTATAGGCAAGAATTATATAAAAAAATGAAGGAAGCTGGAATAGCAGTAATAGTTTGTCCCTGCGGCTGGATCGATAATAGTTGGGTTGCAAGTAAAGACGAAGATGTTATAGGGCCTATACACAATACTATCGCACCAGTTAAAGAAATGATTGCTGCTGGACTGGTAATCGCTCTAGGTACCGACAATATCCAAGACATTTACAAGCCGTTTAATGATGGCGATATGTGGACCGAACTTCGATTCTTGCTTGAAACTAGCCACCTTTATGACGTAGACGTATTGACTGATATCGCTACGGGCAATGGTCTCAAAGCCCTATGGCTTTAGAAAAAAGAGTTTTTATGACCATGAATTTGTCTAAATGGACAATATGAACTAGGATATAGAAAATCATGGCTATTGGAACGCAATCAAGCGGATCGGAATTAATAAATATTACTACTAACTCCAGTGAGATAGCGAGTAGATTTAGTGTACTGGGTGATCCAAAAAGTGATACCGTGGAAGCCACGGCTGTTTTAGCCGAGCTCGATGACGACCAAGTAATTTATGACGAGGAATTCCCCGGTATACCTATCGTGCATTATGCTACAGCTGTTCGGGTAAGAATTAGTACGCAGTATAGCCGAATCGGTAAAGACCTTCCTTTAGATGTATTGGCCCAATCTAGATCGAACATGTCTTTCCACCAAGACGACAGGATGCTGCTGACAAGGCCCTTATCAGATGAACAGGCAATAACTTCTGCCATAGCTGACCTAACAGATAATGGATCATTTCAAGCAAATAACTATTCATGGCAAGTTAGTGCTATTGGACTAATGGCGAACATTAGGCCTCTAAGCAGGGCTCTTTTCGTAGCATCAGGCCAGCCCGAATTAAATGAGCAATTTGGAGCTGGAGCTGGGCTCCGAACTGATCC
>CAJCIR010000006.1 GCA_903970425.1 Chlamydiota bacterium
CATAGCTTATCAAATCCGTAATGATCTCTTAGAGTGATATCCGTTATCTCTGGAAGCCCCATCATAAAACAAAAAATACCATGAAATTGGCATTATAAATATTGCTTACACCTGGCGGGCTCGACCGGATTTGAACCGGCGATCTCCTCCGTGACAGGGAGGCGTGTTAGGCCACTACACTACGAGCCCACATGGGAAAAAGCCTAAAGAACAGAGGTCATCATAACAGCCCTCTCTATAAAAAGCAACTTTTATACCTTATACATATCAGTCCACGGTAACGTAATAATGAGTCTTCTCTTTAGCTTTTAGGGGACTTAAGTATGTGTTAATGCTTTGGAAGTTGAATAGAATATGTGCGACTTGTATCTGATTACCTTGAACCGATATTACCTTAACTATCTCCAAACCTGTACCAATGTTTATAATTGGTGAGTACTGCCCTACTTTAAGCGTAAATAGCTCGCTGACTGTCTGAGGAGCCAAGTCTTGGTTAGTTTTACTTACCAAAAAACCTAGCACGCCCCCATTGGCTTTAGTAGTCGTATCATCGGAATACTCCGCGGCGACTGATGCAAAACTATTACCAGCCTGAAGTTGTGCCAAAGCCGCCTGGGCTTTTTGGTGAGTTGCAGTGTCTAGAGTTGAGACAAGTTTCTGTGCTAATAGTTGTTGCTTTAGCTCCCTTTTAAAGTCACTGATGGTCCAGCCCCAATACTGACTGAGTACATCAGAGAAAACCTGATTATTATTCCCAATAAGATTCTGGTTTCTTAATAGCGTAACTTCATTATTAACTTCTTGATCGCTCACGCTAACATGATATTTTGCACTCAACTGCTTAATATAAGCATCGTTAACTACCTCTTGCAGAGCCTGTTGCTTAAAGTTATCGAGCTGTTGTTGTCCGGCCACTGTAGAGAAATCAATCTTTTGTTGTGTCTGATAGTAGTGAACGTAGTGCCTGAGTTCAAACAAATAGTTTTCGTAGGCTACATAGCTTGAGCCAGCTTTGGCTATCGGGAACGGCATAACCTGTGTTACCCCATATAAAAAAGTCGAGTAGGACTGAAAACGATATAGTGCCAATCCGGTGTAGACAAAAAATATCGCTATGGCTGCGCCGAGTAGACTAGTAGAAATTATTACTACCCTGTGTTTGGAATGCTGAAGAGGATAGATGTATTTCCTGGCAGTTGATAAGACTTCTTCGCGGTGTTCGGTTACCGTCTCGTTAGTAATACGAGGCAGTGTCTCAAGAGCCTCCTTGAGCTGAGTGGCCACTTCTTTATTTCGGGACTCTTTACTAAATCGCTTTTTAATAGCACTCAGTGGCTTAGGTCTCTTCACCTTCATCTGCTTCTCTCTGGTCCGTTTCCAATTCTTCAGTTAATGGATAATTTGCTGCGCTGATACCTTGATCTCTTAAGATCTGCAAGACATGCTTTTGGATCTTCGCGGGATGATGCACGTCATGAATGATCAAGTCCCCAACAAACGTTTGCATCATTATTGTACCAGATCCAAGCAGTGTTTCCTGAAAGCCTGAGACCTGATAATTAACCATTTGTATCTGACTAAGTCCCATGTCTACAACACTACGATCAAATAACCCTTTTTGAGTAATTTGGATCAATCGGTGGTCAGTTACGATAAAAACGCTGAAATACCAACTCAGCCAGGAAGGAAAGAACAAAATTATCCCAACGACAGTACCAATAGCAAGTCCTGCAAAGAAGTAGCTATATTCCGGCTTGATCAGAGATGGTATTGTTCCCGCCAGCATCGATAACATAAACAAGATTAACCCCTTACGCATGACGATGGGGTGCTTACGAAAAACATACAATACTTCTTCATCATCTAACTGATCTTCAAAGTACTTTTTTGCCATATAGATAGCCTATAGCGTTTGTGTTAAGGCGTCCAGTAGGTAATACTTGTACAATAGTCTCCTGGCCCCCGTAGTTCAATGGATAAAACAATTCCGTCCTAAGGAAAAGCTCTGCGTTCGAATCGCGGCGGGGGCACCAAGCATAGAGTCTATTTATTGATATAGTAGTGGTATGGAATTTAAAGTCATCTCCCTAAATGTTTGGCAAGGTGGAAACCTATTTAACGAGATTATCGGCTTTCTAAAGAAAGAAGATGCTGACGTATTAGCCCTTCAAGAGGTATACGACGGTAAAGATTCAGCCTTACCTGAAAAATATCGTACTTTTGAAGCACTAAAAGCTAAACTGGACTACCCCTATAGCTCGTTTGCCCCAGCACTACTAGATAATCGGGCTGAGGGAAAGATCGAACAAGGTAATGCTGTCTTTAGTCGATTTCCGATCATTAGCACTGATACTAACTTCTTCAAATATCCCTACCGCGAAGACTATACAGAAGTAGAAGAAAACTTCCCTATCTGCCCTCGTAATCTTCAACACGCACAGCTTCAGTTACCTACTCATCAGGTAAATTTATTTAATTTCCAAGGTGTCTGGGATATGAATGGTGATAGAGACAGTGAAGAAAGACGTATTATGGTTGACGTAATATTGAAGAATATAAAGGGAAAACAAAACGTAATTGTAACTGGCGACACAAATGCCAGACCAACTAATCCTGCAATGAAGCCTCTACTGAGCGAACTGGTTAGTGTATTTGGGAACGGTGAGCTAACTAGTACATTTAATATGAGGCACAAGACTAATCCGGGGTTTGCCACTTCTGTAGTTGATATGATGCTGGTAAGTAAGAGTTTTGATATCTTAAAAAAAGAAATATCAGATGCCGATGTATCTGATCACGTGCCTCTGGTCGTTACACTCAAACTAAAATAAGTTTTGTCTGGCCTTAGCGCGGTTGGGTAAACTTGTCATGGACAGTTTCGTAATCAAATAGCTCTTCTGGAGTGAACCAGTGCTCTACTTCCTGATTGGCTTCCTCAAGATTTCCAGAAGCATGGACGATATTAGCAATTCCTATTTCCCGAGCGTTAGCGTGATTAAGACTGATGTGAGAGTAGTCTCCGCGAATCGTACCTGGTAGCGCAGCCTTTGGTTCAGTAGCTCCGGTCATTTTGCGAACCTGCTCAACGGCCTCTATGCCTTCTAGCACTAAAGCTATCACCGGACCAGTCATCATAAGTTCCAGAGTAACGTCTAGAGCCTTTTGTCCCCTACGACTAGCCATCTTGCTGATATTCTCGTAATGATGATGATAATGGGCTTTGTCGGGAGATAGCATCTTAATCCCTACAATTTTTAGTCCAACCTTTTCAAAACGAGTAATAATTTCGCCAACAAGACCTCGTTGGACTGTATCGGGTTTAAGAATCACTAATGTTCGTTCCATGAATCTCCTTATAAATCTTAATATCTCACCCCTATTGTAACAGATTGCTTGTTTTGAACGAATACTGCCAAAGTGCATTACAATAAGCTTATGCAACTTAGTAAAGTAAAGACTGACTTTTTGGAATATATGGAGATTGAACAGAATCGTTCACAAAAAACGATAGCTAACTATGACCATTATCTGACTAGACTACTAGATTTCGCCGGTGACATAAAAGTTTCTGACATAGACACCGAGTTAATCAGAAAATGGAGACTCTGGCTTAACCGACTAGGTACAAATACTAGTGATGAATTGCAAAAGACTACTCAGAACTATCATTTAATTGCTCTGAGAGGTTTTCTAAAGTACTGTGCCAAACGCGATATCCCTGCCCTGTCCGCAGATAAAATTGAGTTGGCTAGAACAGTACGTAAACAAGTCACGTTTCTAAATGAGGAAGAGCTTGAGAGACTATTGAAGCAACCGAAAGTCTCAACTCTCCCAGGTCTCAGAGACCGAGCTATCCTCGAACTCTTGTTTTCCAGTGGCCTCCGCGTTAGTGAACTAGTTGGGTTGGATAAAGATCATATCAACTTAAAGCGCCGAGAATTCACAGTAAGGGGTAAGGGGCAAAAAGACCGCCCTATATTTATCAGTCCCGATGCCGCCGACTGGCTTGATCAGTACCTAACCAAACGCGAAGATACAACCAGGCCACTGTTTGTACGATACAGCGGAAGTAAACAAGTTGACCTGTCGGGTAACTATCATCGTTTAACGGCAAGAAGTGTACAACGTCTAGTTGGCCGCTATGCGCGTTTAGCTGGCATAACTAAACACGTTAGCCCACATACTTTGCGGCACTCCTTTGCAACAGACCTACTAATGAACGGTGCTGATCTGAGAAGTGTTCAGGCTCTGCTTGGTCACAGTAATATTGCGACCACTCAGATATATACTCATGTTACTGACCAGCACTTAAAAAGTGTCCATGAACGTTTCCATAACAACACTAAAGA
>CAJCIR010000007.1 GCA_903970425.1 Chlamydiota bacterium
GTTGCCGCACTACCACCTTGAGACGGCCCACTGCCGACGAAGACACCGAGTGTTATAGGCGACGACGATGTCGGTTCCGTTCCAAACTGCACAGCCTGACCGCCAGATGCAGTGGTGTCATTAACTATACCAGCGGGTCCGGTAAGCTTGCCGTCTTCTGCCTCTCCTGAGACATAGGGGGATTGTGCGTGTGATAGAAGCTCGTTAATAACTCCACCAAGACCTATTAAGGAAATAGTGGCTAGAGCGCAAACTCGAAGAAATTCCTTTCGTGACAATTCCTTTTCTAGAAGATTCTTTAAGTTAATGTTTGGCATATTAGACTTAATGGCTTTAAACTGTTGTTCCTAAAGATTATCGCTGTTAACTTAAGCATATAAGGAATTATTCATAAAAACAACAAAGTAGAATTCACCTAATTAAGTCAAAATGTTCGTGTTAAGCCCTAAGCTAGAAACCGACTTCAGGACTTTTTAACTCAATAATTTAGGATTCCAGGGGTGTTATCAGCCCCGGCAGTGTTTCCTTCGTCATTTCAGCAAGCGAGACCATAGTTTGATCAAGCCACCTTACTGGATTCCCATATGGACATTCCCCCTCAATTGGACCCTCACAGATTGGTAGCCCAGCTATAATTTCCGCCATTCTCTCTCTACGCTGGCGATTACTATTAAAAGTTCTAATTCTATCAATTAGCGATTCAGTTGGCAGAGACATTGTAATAGGAACAGGTGTGCCATCGCAGACAAGCGTAAACCAACCATCATCCTCTTGATCTACTGAAAAGGTAGTACAAGGAGTTACGCAGGTCTCGCACCCTGCCTTTACTATTTGTAATCTATTCATTTTGATAAGTTTATTCGCATTTGATTGACTTGCAAGCATAAACAAAAAGAGGTATTCATAGAGACGATACTATTCTAAGCTTCGGACTATTCCAGAACTTTTATATCAGAGGCGCAGCTTTATCTGTCACTCCTAGATATTCAGTCAATATACAGGAGCGTATTGATATACTGCGTCTATGAAGAAATACGTTCTTGGTATTGCTGTGGGTTTGATTTTTCTGGCATATACTACCGTATTACGTCACCAGCATTCTGAGCCCGTATTAGCCCCGACTACTTTGGGACAAAATAACTCGACCAACCAGTCAGCTTCTACGACTGCGAATTCAACGACTTCAACACCCACTACCACAAACAGTGCGGCAACAGCGCAATATAGAGATGGAACGTTTACTGGCAGTGTTGAGAATGCATACTACGGCAATGTACAGGTATCAGCGACTATCCAGGGAGGTAAAATAACAAACATAGACTTTCTACAGTCGCCAGACGAAAATCCTAATTCGATATATGTAAATCAACAGGCCGATCCCTACCTAAAGCAAGAAGCCATAAAGGCGCAAAGTTCAAATGTCAGTACAGTCTCGGGAGCAACCTTCACCAGTTCTGCATTTATCCAATCGTTGACAAGTGCGTTAAGTCAGGCAACCCAAAGTTGATGAAAAAAACGGAATTAATTATGGGGATGCCTATCACTGTAGAGTTTGCCAATAAATCTGCGACGAGACATTTTAAAACCGTTTTTGATTACTTTAAGGAGGTAGATTTAAGATATAGTACCTACAAGACAGACAGCGAGATAACTCAAATAAACAACGGTTTACCAAAATCAAAATGGAGTTCGGAGATGAAAACCGTGATCGCCCTTTGCGAACAGACCCGTAAGGAAACGTCCGGATATTTCAACATTAGACATAACGGTAAGCTTGATCCTTCAGGGTTAGTCAAGGGTTGGGCTATTGCCAACGCCGCTGGCTTGCTGCAAGAAAATAAAGTTAGCAACTTCTGCATCGAAGCAGGAGGGGACGTACAGGTTAATGGCACTGATAGCGACCATCGGTCTTGGACCGTTGGGATACGAAATCCATTCAATATCGAAGAGATTATTAAGGTATTGGCGATAACTTCCGAAGGCGTTGCTACATCCGGCACCTACATACGTGGCCAGCACATTTATGATCCTCATCGTCCAAAAAGAACACTGACTCGCGTTAAAAGCCTAACCGTCATAGGACAAAATATTTATGAAGCAGATAGGTTCGCGACCGCCGCGTTCGCTATGGGTGAAGCAGGAATAAAATTTATTGAGTCAATTCCGAACCTAGAAGCATACATGGTGACTGACGACAAAATGGCGACTTATACTAGTGGATTCGAAAGGTATGCCGCTAATGTTTAATTTTGTAGACAAGTTGCTCGACCGCATCACCATGTACAAACTACTGTTTTACTACTTGATTGTTCTAGTTATCGTCGCAATGGGGTTTAGCTTCTCAGGTATTTTGCATTTCAGTGGTACCTTAATCGGTGTATCAGCAATCGTCTTGCTAACAGCTTGTTGGATTATAAATAAAGTATTTGCCGCGATATTTGCTGCACCAACGAACGTTGAGTCCGTTTACATAACGGCATTGATTCTAGCCTTAATTATTCCTCCAACGACTAATGGTAACACAATTGAACATATAACATTTCTCCTAGCTGCATCTGGGCTTGCGATGTCCTCCAAATATATTCTAACTATTCACAAAAAACATATCTTTAACCCTGCTGCGATAGCTGTAGTACTGACGGCGCTTGGTCCACGCCAAAGTGCTAACTGGTGGATTGGCACTTCTGTAATGTTACCTTATGTGCTAATTGGAGGGATTTTATTGGTGCACAAAATGCGCCGCGGACGGATGGTATTGATATTTTTTGCTTCTACATTGTTGGCGACAGCTTTGTATGCGATGCTTGCAAAAAATGATGTATATGTAGCGTTGAAGGAAACAATTACAACTTCCGCTATGTTCTTCCTGGGTTTCGTAATGCTTACCGAACCACTGACTACACCGCCTACTGCCAAGAAACAAACGTTGTATGCTATTTTGACTGGTGTATTATTTCCTCCACAGTTTCGTATATTAAGCCTCTATTCCACTCCCGAGCTAGCCCTAATTACAGGCAATGTTTTCTCATATATCATCAGCCCTAAAACTAAGCTGTTCCCGACTCTCAAGCAAAAGCTACGATTAACGCCAGATACTGCGGATTTTGTGTTTAGTACCAACAGCAAGCAATTCTCATATGTGCCGGGACAGTATATGGAATGGACGCTACCACATGATGGAACTGATAGCAGGGGCAATCGTCGATACTTTACGCTAGCATCTTCCCCAACGGAACCTGATATACGAATCGGTGTTAAGTTCTACAAGACTAGTAGTAGCTACAAAGATGCACTACTGAAGGTCACTCGCGAAACTCCTATAGTCGCAGCACAAGTTAGTGGAGATTTCGTACTTCCCAAAGACCCCAAACAGAAACTGGTTTTTATCGCAGGAGGTATCGGAGTAACCCCTTACCGAAGTATGACAAAGTACCTATTGGATAAAAAAGAGACGAGGACGATATCTATGCTGTATTCGGCCAAGACGACTAGTGACTTTGCATATAAGGACGTTTTTGAGACAGCTAGGCAGGAGATAGGAATGAAAATACTCTATGTAGTCACGGGCCACGCTGACCCTAATCCTAACGAACACACTCGGTCTGGGCGCATTAACCGCGAGATGATTAAAAAGGATGTGCCTGATTACAAAGAGAGAATATTTTATATATCTGGCACACAAAATATGGTCAAGTCGGTACAAAAAATATTGAGTGGACTTGGCATCCCAAAACGTCAGGTTAAAGTAGACTATTTCTCAGGATACGCATAGGCAACCGGGGTTTAGTGACACTGCTCAGAATTTCCTATGAGGGAATAGGCATATGCATAAAACCGTCAATTGCACGAGTTGCGACATAACTCATA
>CAJCIR010000008.1 GCA_903970425.1 Chlamydiota bacterium
TTGTATCACCCGATTCATATAAAACAACTGATCGCTTAGGTTGTTTCTTGTGGACTGTTACATGGTAGTGTCCGCTCTTAGTGAAAATATCTACACCAAATTCTTCAAGAGCGTAAAGATGAGGTAAAACTGTGCGGCGTCCCAGCTCACAACCCCCAGCGTAGGGGATGCTGAAATTGTTCATACTGTGCATCAGGGAGCCGATAAACATAATGACACTGCGGGTTTTACGGGCAGCAGCTTTATCCATATTATCTAGTTTGAATTCTTTCGGTGGGTGAATCTCGAGATCGCCTTCAGTCGTCCATTTTACTGTTGCACCAATGCTTCGAAGCACCTCAACCAAACGGTTGACCTCTTCAATTCTTGGGGCCTTCTTAATACGGGTCGTTCCTTTATTAAGTAAACTCGCACAGATTAATCCAACTACGGCATTCTTAGAGGTTTTAATGGTAATCTCGCCATGTAGTTCGTGACCACCCTCGATTAGAAGGCTAACGGCTTCGCCGGACAAACTAAGAATCTGTTTGTTCAGTACATCACTAATTCGACCCAATGTCTCTAGACTCAGGTTCTGTTTACCATGCTCAATACGGTTAACAGCTGATTGGCTGGTACCAAGGCGTTCTGCGAAGGCTAACTGAGTTAGTCCTTTTTCTTGCCTTATTTGAGAGATTAAATTGCCAATTTTCTCGTTCGTGCTCGGCATAACCGTGTAACTATACCATATATGGTATAGATCTTTCAAGTCCTTTATTTTTGTTTTTGGTTAGGTAATTGGTATTATAGCCCATTGTTTGCGAATTGCTACAGCGAAGCTAAATTACAGTAAATTTTCTCGTTTTAGGGTAGAATAATTGGAACCGGGGAGTACATAATAAAAGATGCAAGACAAGGTTATAGAGGAATTAATCAAAGCAGAAACCAAGCGCCAACGCGAAGGTTTGGAGATGATACCTAGCGAAAATCATACTTCCCCTGACGTTCTAAAAGCATTAGGTTCTCGTTTGACAGATAAATACTCCGAAGGCTACCCAGGCAAAAGGTACTACGGCGGATGTGAAGTAGTTGATAAGGTTGAAAATCTAGCCCGCGATCGAGCCAAGAAACTCTTTGGAGTCAGTCATGCCAATGTCCAGCCATATTCTGGATCACCAGCCAATCAGGCTATTTATTTTGCGCTAGTAGATCCTGGCGACACTGTTATGGGCATGCACCTTTATTACGGCGGACACATGACTCACGGCCTTAAAGTTAATTTTTCAGGAACTTTATATAATTCGGTTCAATACCATACCGGCAAAGACGGCTATCTGGACTACGAAGAGATGGCCGATATGGCAACTCGGGAAAAACCAAAGCTCATATTCGTCGGAGCGACGGCTTATCCAAGAATCTTTGATTGGAAGAAGCTCCGCGAAATTGCCGATTTATGCAATGCTTGGTTGATAGCAGACGTTTCTCACATTTCCGGGCTAATCGTTGCTGGTGCACATCCTTCACCAGTTGGCTATGCACATGTCATCATGACAACCACTCATAAAACCCTACGCGGTCCTAGGGGAGCAATGATTCTTTGTGACGGTAACCCATCAAATCCTCTGAAGGCGGTTGAGCGGACACCTGAAAATTTACCTACTCTTATAGATAGAGCGATAATCCCGGGTTTGCAGGGCGGTCCACACAACCATCAAACTGCAGCTATTGCAATAGCTTTGCGAGAAGCTTCACTGCCGTCATTCAAAACCTACGGAAAGCAGATCGTAAAAAACGCCAAGAAATTGGCTGATGAGTTGACTAAGAGAGACTTTGAGCTAGTTACTGGCGGAACAGATAATCACCTGCTACTCGTTGATCTTACTAATAAGAAGGTTATTGGCGCAGAAGCGGAAGTAGCACTCGGTAAAGCCGGGATAACAATGAATAAGAATACCGTTCCATTTGATCCTCGCCCGCCATTTAGTCCCTCAGGTATTAGAATGGGTACTCCAGCACTGACAACCAGAGGCATGAAAGAGGCCCAGATGGTTCAAATAGCCGAGTGGATTGACCAGGTTATCGAGCATCGTAATGACGATAAGTTCTTAGAAAAGATTCATCGAGACGTTAAGAAACTCTGCAAGCAATATCCGCTTCCTGGCGAAGCCAAGGCTAAATAAAATCTAGGGAAGTAGTTCCGGTTCTTGTACCAGAGTAATACCAGTGAGGTTCGCAACACCGTCAACAATCTTCTGTTTGAATTTTAGAAGATCAGCGGTCTTCCGGGCGTGTTCGTTTACCAATACAAGAGAGTGATTTCGCCACGTACCCATCCCCGTTTCAGGATCATATGCTCCTTTGTTGAAACCAGCTTTTTCAACTAACCACGCTGCCGAGAGTTTAGTCTTACCTCCCTCCATTGGCCAATATACAGCGTCAGGGAAGTCAGCTAGTATCTGGGAGAGAGTGCCCTGGTCAATTATCGGATTGGCAAAGAACGAACCATTATTGGCAACTTCTTGTGGATCAGGCAATTTCGCTTTTCGAATTTCAATGACGGCGTCACGAATAACTTGGGGCGTGTGGGTAGTAATTTTACGTTCACTTAGATAATTAGCTAGAGCAGGATAGAAAGGGGGCATCGGATTACCAATCATTAAGTGAAGAGTTATGCCAGTAATAAAGAATCTGCCCCGGTCGGTAGTTTTAAATTTGCTGCTGCGATAAGTAAATCCACAATCGCTATTGGGAATGGTTACGAACAGATCTGTCGTGGTGTCGTAGGCTTCCAGACTTACCAGAGTTTGCGATATGTCTTGGCCGTATGCACCAACATTTTGAACAGGAGTTGCCCCGGCTGTACCAGGGATAAGAGACAGTCCTTCAATGCCTGTAGCTCCGGCCTTAACCGATTGAGCAACGGCATTATCCCAATTTTCACCCCCTCCAATAGTCAAGTAGTAGTTCTCGCTATCCTCGGCGAAGGGTTGATAACCCATAAATTTATTGACTAGAACTAATCCTGGAAATCCCTCATCTTTCCAAACAATGTTACTACCTGACCCAATCATAATGGTCGGTAAGTTATTAGTCTTGGCCCATTTAACTGCTGCACTCAAATCGTTACGATTGCTTACTTCCAAAAGATAGGCGGCATTACCCCCTAGTCGCATAGTCGAATACTTTGATAAAGGCACGTTTTGTTTAATATCCATCAGATGTATTATAGCTTCTTTTTAACTTGCAACACCAAGAAGGTAGGTTTAGTATTATTTAATAGTGACAGACAAGGGATCTCATAAAACACCGTTCATAGCGTTAGGCACTTACCTTCACGACGCCCGAGAGCGAATTAAAGAATCTCTAGCTGAAGTTTCTGGAGCCGTTGAAATTGATGAAACGTCTATGCGGCTCATTGAAGAAGGTCAAGAGAGACCAAGCGAAGATATATTACTTCTATTAATCACGCATTTTGGTATCCAAGACGATGAGGCAGTTAAGCTATGGGAAATGGCTGGCTACGATCACTCCCAGCAAATCAAAGCCGAAGACGATGCATCATCCAATAGACCACTAGTTATGGTCATGGCAGTTGACTCACGCATTATATATAGCGATAAAATCGAAATTGTTGCTAACCCCAACGGTGTGGTACTAAACTTTCTGCAAGCGCCGGATGGCCCATATCAATCTCAAACCGTTGCTCGAATTGGTATGAGTCGTGAACAATCCGAAAACGTTGTTAGAATACTACATCAAACTCTTATACAATCAGCCAAAACTACAAAAGAATTGCCAGCTTCGGGCACGAAAAGTAAGCCAAAACAGAACTAGGAATACGCTGTTAACAGCGTTCTAAAAATGCTGTGCATAATTTAAGCATAATAGAATTTGTGCACATAATCATAACCATGTAGAATTAGTCTAAAGCAAACAGTAGCGTAAGCTTAAGATGAAGAAAATCAATATTCCCACCCTAGAGGTTCGTCAGCCAAAACTATTATCTGGCAAATATTTCAAACTCTTTTATTCAGCTCTAGTTTTAGGGCTACTTGTTAGTGGCGTTTTATTACTAAAGCCATCCTCAATAGTTGAAGCTGCTTGTCAGGCTCCTACCACTTCGTACGGTACGGACACGATGAGTATTAATGTACTAACTGCTGGGACATACACAATCTGGGTCAGAATGCAGACCCCAGTTGCTACTAGCAACGAAGTAATGCTTCAAGATGCTGCCGGCAACTGTTTTAATGTTGGAGGCCTATCGACAATGGCCACTAATACGTGGACATGGGTTGACTATCAGAATGGTGCTACCGGTACGCCGATAACAGATACTTTCAATGCAGGTATCCAAAATATAGAGCTTATTGGTAATCAAGGCGGCGTTGAAGTCGATCGCGTTTTATTGCTAGGTGCCGGTGACAGTTGTGTGCCACCTACCGGGACAGGCACAAATTGCACACCACCACTACCGATCTCTGTACCTTATTACCAGGTAGCAGGTGGCCCCGGGTTTACTGACTCAGCAGGCACAGTCTGGCAAGGCGATAATTACTATACTCAGAATGACACCTTCGGTTCGACCGGCGGATCTACAGTTGGTGGTGATGGCACTCCCTGCACAACAGCTGCTGCTAATGAGGGCTGTACAAGTCACGCAATTACTGGGACATCTGATCAAGAAGCGTATCAAGACGAACGGTGGGGTAATTTCCAATACGATTTCCCTATAAATAATGGTAATTACACCGTCATTTTGAAATTTGCTGAGATTAACCCACCTTCTGTGGCTACGACACCTAGATCCTTTGACGTTAGCTTAGAGGGCAACCAAGTACTAAGTAACTTCAATATCGCCGCTCAAGTAGGTGATTATGCGGCTGATGACCAGACTTTCCCAGTTACCGTCAGTAACGGCGACTTGAACGTCACCTTTACGACTGTTAGCAACGCTGCCAAATTATCGGCAATCGAGATACTACCGCAAACCCCACCGACTATAACGTTTACTCAACCTATAGCCAACAGTACCGTTAGCACTGCACAGGTTCCAGTCTCAGTCGCACTCGGTATTACAGACAGCGGCGCTACTGTTGCATACAAGGTAGACAACACAACCATACCTGGTAGTGGTACTAGTACTACTTGGAATTCTACTACTGTTACTGATGGAAACCACACGCTTTCTGCAACAGTGACAGATGATGGTCTGACAGCTACAGCAACGGAAACTGTTACGGTTAAGAACGATGTCTGTGGAGGGGCTCCATCGGCACCAGGTACCCTATCTGATTCGGATAAATCACCGCTACCGGCTAATAAAGTCGACTTGTCGTGGTCCGTCGCGACAGCACCTGCTAACTGTTCTGTCACAGGCTACTATGTATACAGAGGAACTAGTGCAACAAACATTAGCACCACACCTTATGCAACGGTCGCATCTCCGACTCTCGTCTACACCGACAGCCAAGTTTCACCTTCCACTACTTACTACTACAAAGTAGCTGCCTACGACAGTGTTGGAACGGGCCCCACTACGCCAGCCTCCGGATCTACTCCATTAACAGTGACAACTGGTTCTACCTGTTCATCAGTCACTGGACAGCCGACACAACCTGGTACGCCTAGTGAATCAAGCAGCACCTATACTTCGATTACTCTTACATGGACCGCCAGTAAAGATAGTGACGGTTGTACTTTGACTGGCTACCACGTATATCGTAACGGTGCCTACATCGGCGACACTAACGGCACGTCGCCAGTATACGACGATAACGGCGGAACTTCTTCTTCCCTAAGCAGTGGTACCCAATATACTTATTATGTAGTAGCTTTTGACAGCGGTGGCTATAAGTCTGCTAACTCTACATCTGCAACGTTGACCACCGAAGTAGATAACGAAGCACCGACCATACCTACTGGACTAGCAACTTCGGACGTTACTTCAAATAGCATAACTCTGAGCTGGAACCCCAGCAGTCCTCTACCAAATCCTGGAGGCAACGCTGTCGGTGGATATAATATATATAGAAACAACTCAGCTAATCCAATTGTTACACTACCTGCCACAGACCTTACTTGGACGGATACCAGTGTGTTGCCACAAACTTCATATGTGTATGCTATCCAATCCTTCAGTACGACCAACAACGGAAGCGCACTTTCTAACAATACCCCCTCAGTAACTACGCCAGCAGCCACACCAACCTGTAATACAGCTCCGAGTGTCCCACAATCTCTTAGTGCACCGACTGTGACAACCACATCTGTAACCTTGACCTGGCAGCCCAGCACTCCTGTAACAGGGTGTCCTT
>CAJCIR010000009.1 GCA_903970425.1 Chlamydiota bacterium
ACCCAACTACTGGCGAAGTAACTCCTACTCAAGCCTACTTAGTAGTGACTGAGGCAGAAGGTTGTCTAAACCCTATTCGTAAGATTCCAACTAAGACTCCTGCTCCTATTATTACAACAACCACTACTGGAGTTACGCCTACTACTAAAATAGGTCCTAAGCCAACACCAACTAGAGGGCCTGGTCACGCTCCAACGACTTCAACTCCCCCAGCCGTACCTGGCGGACCAACTCCAACTACAAGCACGAGTACAAGCACTACTTACTACATAGGTCCTAAGCCAACACCAACAAGTGGCCCTGGTGGCGCTCCGGAAACATCGACTCCTCCAGCTCAACCGGGCGTTCCATATCCTACTGTTTCTACAACCACTACAACCTCTCCAGAAGTAATCATTACCAGTCCTGGGCCATCAACTCCTGAACCTACCACCACAACTACTACAGAAGTAGTTACTACTACAACTAACCCACCTGGATCTGATCCAAATCCACTACCTTAATTAAGAGAATAAAGAGAGGAACACATCAAATGTTTAAACGACTTAAATACTTTATCAAACGAAAACCTAAGGCCAGCGGTCTTATCACTGTAGCTCTTATAGCATTAGCATCTTTTGGCATCCCAATGGCTGTACATGCAGGCTATGGACCATCGGATCGAGCAACTTACGATTGGAATAAGTACAACTCCTCTGTCTCATGTACTGACCCAAGTAATGCTTATGGACGATGTGGCTCAATGACTGGTCCAGTATTTGACTCATTTATTAATACTCCTTCTTATGGTGACGAAGAGAACTTTAACCAGATAGCTCCAGTAGTTAATGGTCAGAGTCCTCAAGACGCTACCTATTCAGGTACTGCAACAGCTACACCTGGGGAGGAATATTGGGTACGAACTCTAGTACACAACGATGCTAACCAGAATCTTAACTGTGAACCACAACATGATGATGCAACAACTGATGACTGTACTCAAGTTGATCCAGGTTCTCCAAGTATTGCTACTGGAACTACCGTTAAAGTAGCGATTGCTAACGGCGTTGCAAATGGCGTAGACATCATGAGCTACATTAGTGCAAACAACTCAACTCCAGGAACTATCTGGGATTCCTCAACTCTTCAGAACAACAATCAAGCTTTCAGTGTTTCATATGTTAATGGATCAGCTGTTATCTACAACAACGCCTATCCTAATGGTTTACCTCTGTCTGACAACATTGACTCAGCAAATGGTACTCCAATCGGTTACCAACAAATGGATGGCAATCTACCTGGTTGTTTCAACTACTCAGCTTACGTATACGTTAAAGTATTAGTACAAGCTCCAGCGCTTCAGATTCAAAAAGAAGTACGTGCTGACTCTACAGCCGCATGGAGTAGCAACATTACTACTACTGCAGGTTCTACTGTTCAGTGGAAGATTGTGTTTACCGATTCCGGTAGTACTGATGACAATGACCTAACCATTCGCGATGCTCTTCCTAACGGCCTAACTATTGTTCCTGGCTCTATCAAGTGGTATGACGCTAATAACAACGGTACAATCTTACAAGATACATCGTTGGGAAGCGGGGGCGTTGATCTAGGAAACTATGCACCAGCAACTTCTGGTCCTAACGGCGAAATAGTCTTCGACACTACTGTAAGTAATCCAGCACCTACTTGTACCATAACCAACACTGGATATGGTCGGGCAGATAACGTTCCAGAAGTATCAAGCAGTGCTTCATTAACGATTAGCAACTGTAACGTTACTCCTCCAAAACCACCTACACCTCCTACTCCTCCGACACCAACCTACGCATGTACCCTACTAAATGTTACGCAGAGCGGCCAAACAGTAACTATCTCTCAGTTCAATGAGAGTGCAACTAACGGTGCAACCTTTGATGACGCTGTCATTAACTGGGGAGACAACAGCCAGCAACTTACAACAAACAACGTAGTTGGCCAGACTCATAACTACACAGGTAATGGGCCGTTCCCAATAAGCGCTGTTGCTTACTTCACGGTTCCTGGTCAATCAGCACCAGTCACGCCAGCAACAAATGGATGTACCGCTTCAGTAACCTTTACTCCACCTGCTGCAACACTAACTGCAGCTGTAACCCCAGCGGCACCTGCTCAATTAGCAAACACTGGTCCTGGTAATGTTATCGAAATATTTGTCGGCGTTACTATCCTTGGCGCTATTGCTCACCGACTCTTCTGGAGTCGCCGAAAAGCCCACCAAGTTTTATAAGATTGTTGTGGATAAGCCACTGGCGGCCAAGTCAGAAATATGCTAGAGTTTAGCTATAGAGAGCAGTTTGACTGACCGCTTGAAAACAAAAGATTCTCATTAATCCCTCGGGTGAATGCTCGGGGGATTTTCTTTCTCTATCTGTTATGGTAAGATTTGACAGTTCGGTAACAGATTAAAAAAAGGGTCTTTGGTCCCATCGTCTAGCGGTTAGGACACCGGGTTTTCATCCCGGCAACAGGGGTTCGATTCCCCTTGGGATCACCAAAGAAGGATTTTTAGCCAATTTTGCAGCAAATCGTTGTAATAACATCTGATACTTGCCCTCACAGAAGCGATTAGTAGTGCCGAAACTAAAGTTATTCCTTGGGCTGGTAATAGTACAAGTAAAAGCGTGGTTATCTCGCAGCAAGCTGGGAGAGTTGATATTCGTCAATGGATTAAAACACCTGCTTATTCGGGCTATACCAAAAAAGGCTTCCGAATAGATATTAGTGAAGCGAATAATTTACTAGAAGTTCTGCGTAAAGTAACTTAGCTTCTATTTAGTCAATAAGCAGTAATTGTGCTGAAACATCCTGAATGTCTGTCATAGAGCTTCTTAGGGTGTCACAGGGTAGTATTTGCTACAGGTGTCCGTTATCTGGTGTTATTATAAGACCATGAAACTTGTATGTTTGGGATTCAGTGGTGGCGAACTAGAAGATAATTACTGGCAAGAGCTAGACGACTTGGCTGACCAGCGTGTTTTGGTAGCTAGTGAAGCTGAACTTGGCAAAAACACAAACGCAGACGGCTTATTAGTGAAATTAGGAGCAAAAGTCCCAAAAGAGTTAATAGATAAGCTGCCAAACCTCAAATACATTGGTATGCTTGGCACTGGCTACGGTGGTATTGATACGGCTTACGCAACCAGCAAAGGTATTACAGTCACCAACATTGCTGATTATGCCACTGAGGGAGTAGCAGAGTTTACGTTTGGCATTTTGATTGAATGGTGTCGTGGGGTTAGCCGAGCGCTTGGTTTAGCATGGGACGGTGTCTATGAAGACGACCACCACCCCGGTATGGAGATAAAGGGTAAACGGTTTGGTGTTATCGGGCTTGGTAATATTGGTATGCGAACTGCCGAATTAGCACAAGCCTTTGGCTGTGAGGTTAGCTATTGGTCACGCACTCGTAAGCCAGAAGCTGAGACTAAAGGTATTAAGTACCAAGGACTAGATGATTTACTGGCGAACTCAGATATTATCACTCTTAACCTTGCGCTTAATCCTGAGACCGAAGGTATCATCAACGCTGACAGAATTAAGAAAATTAAGACTAACGACACCATTTTCATTAACCCAAGCCCAATGGAGCTAATTGACTTCAAGGCACTAGTTACACGTCTAAAGCAAAACGATATGGTATTTATGCTTGACCACAGTGATGAAATGACAGAGGAGCAGTTGAAAGAACTGAAACTAATACCTAGGTGTAAGATTTATCCAGCGATAGGCTATACAACTCGTGAAGCTGGACAACTCAAGAAACGTATATATGTTGATAACTTAAAGAACTATTTGGACGGCAAGCCGAGTAATAAAGTAAATTAAGGAGTAGATAATGAAAGTAAAAGTTGATGAGCTAAAAGAAAAGGTATTAGCAGGTGTAAAAAAGCTTGGCTATCAAGGTGAGGACGCACAGACCATTTCAGACGTTCTGCTTTATGCGCAACTTAGAGGCAATAATCAGGGAATAACTAAGATTACTACTGGTGGCGTGCCGAAAGCTACGGACGTTCAAGAATACAAAGTCGTGAAACAAGATAGATGTGGTGCTTTAGTTTCAGGTGGTCACTCAATGGTGGCTACGAACAACGCAGTGAAACTCGCAACTGAATTAGCAAGTAAAAACGGCGTGGGTATTGTTGGCTCTAATCATACTTTTACATCATCTGGTGCAATAGGGTACTTCTCTAGGCAAATTGCTAAGCAAGGCTACATAGGTTTTGTATGTGTTGGTAATGGGTCATTTGCGTTCGTTGCACCTGACGGCTCTGCTGAACCAAAGTTAGGCACAAACCCTTTTTCGTATGCGTTCCCATATACTGGTGGCGAAGTAGTTTTTGATAATGCTACTGCTGCTATGGCGTTCTTTGGGATAGTTGAAGCAAAACTCAAAGGCGAAGCGTTACCAGAGGGTATAGGTTTTGATAAAGACGGTAAACCTAGCACTGACGCTGCTGCGGTACTAGACGGCTCTGTTGCAACCTTTGCTGCACATAAAGGATTTGGACTATCTTTGCTTGTTCAGTTATTAGGTGGCCCATTCTCTATGGCTGCTACAAAAGGTGTGAATGAAGATGACGGTGCAGGGACATTTGTTTTGGCCATTGACGCTGGTTTGCTTGCAGGCAAAGAAGAATACTTGAAACGAGCAACAGCTTTGGTAAACCAAATAAAATCTGCTAAGCCACTTCCAGGCAAAGAAGTTATACTACCAGGTGAACACGGCGATAAACTAGCTAAGCAGGCTACGGATAGTAACGAAATTGAAATTGCTGACGCTATATGGGAAGAACTTGTCTCGTTTGTTAGTAATTAGGTAAATCATGAGCGATAAACACATTCTTATACTTGGTGCT
Organism: Chlamydiota bacterium; assembly: GCA_903970425.1. Lineage (GTDB taxonomy): Bacteria > Patescibacteriota > Saccharimonadia > Saccharimonadales > UBA4665 > CAJCIR01. Next base: position 4,878 of record CAJCIR010000009.1, read on the forward strand.
GGTGTTTCAGGGTTGTCTACGGGCGTTCTCTTGCTGAAAGAGGGTTTTAACGTGCATATTTGGGCTAAAGATTTACCGCCAAACACAACCTCTAACATTGCGGCAGCTTTTTGGTATCCTTACTTATGTAACCCAAAGGATAAGGCGACTGAGTGGAGCGGCTTTACTCTACGATACCTGAAACAAAATGCTCTTAATGACCCTAACAGTGGCTGTATAACTCGCTCTGTTACGGAAGTCTTTGATAAGAAAGTCGGCGAACCTTGGTGGGCTAATGCTGTGGAGTCCTATTCACGCCCAACGCAGGATAAACTACCTGACGGTTACATTGACGCTTACCAAACTGAAGCTATCTTAATGGACACCACTATTTACATGGACTGGTTATTAAGCCTCTACAAGCAACTTGGCGGAACCCTAGAACAAAAAGAGCTTAAAAGTGTAGACGAAGCACTTGCAGGCAACCCTATAGTAATTAACTGTACTGGTTTAGGCTCCCGAGAACTGTTTAATGATGAGAGGGTTTATCCTGTTCGTGGTCAAGTCGTTTTAGTCAAGCCAAATGGTTTTGAAGAAGTTATTGCAGATGATGAAGGGCATAATAATTTAACAGTTATTATTCCACGCCTTAACGATATTGTGCTTGGCGGTACTGCTCAGCCTAATAACTGGAGCCTTGAAATAGACCCTAAAGATACTGAAGATATTTTAAGAAAGGCTAAGTTACTATCGTCTGCTTTTAACGAAGTTGATGTCATTGGACAAAAAGTAGGTTTACGCCCTGCGAGAGATGAAGTCCGACTGGAACTAGAAAAGTTTGGTGATAAAACAGTGGTGCATAACTATGGACATGGTGGAGCTGGTTATACGTTATCGTGGGGCTGTGCTAATAATGTTGTCCAGCTAGTTAAGGAGCTACAATGACAGACAGCAGTTTTGTTTTAGCCATTACTTCTAAGGATATCATCTAACAATACTTCATCAATTTGCTTATGTTTATTGTATTTCCTTGATTAGTAACATAGAATAAAAGCAAATTAATGTATAAAGAAAGAATTTAATTATCTATGAGTACAATCAACAAAAATAATAATGGTTTCACTGTCGTCGAATTCTTATTAGTACTGGTAACCATCGCTATCATTGGGGTTGCTGGGTTCTTTGTGGCAAAGCACGTTAACGACTCTAGTCATAAAAAACCAACAAGCACAGCTGTCACCTTAGTTACCACTAGTCCATATTCTGGATGGAAGAATTACTGTGACGCAAGTGTTAAGCTATGCTTTAAGTATCCTTCAACCTGGACATTAACAGGTGCTGATTCTTCATCTGGAGTTGCCCAGATATTAGTCAACTCTGCCACTACAGCAAACGTTGAGTATGGGAACCTTACTTCATCAGTAGGCTACCCTACAACAGTAGATACCAGTAATCCACTATCAAGTACTCAACCACCCGCAAACATAACACTAGACATCCCTGGTACTTACAATTTTTATGTATCATCAATCAATAACACGGCTTCCGACACTAATTACAAAGTTTTAGGCGGTTACTATGAGGGTACCAGCGAGAACGTTCCAGCATATTTTGTAGTAAATGCTTCAGCAGTTAGCAGTCTCGGACTAAAGGCTGGTAAGGTCTCAAAGCTCCAGGATAATGCTGTCGCTATTACCAATAGCCTAGAACCTAGTAACATAATCCTATTTGGCGGTGGTCCAATCAGCAACAATACCTACACTGCTTCTCAGGCTGCAGCATGGCTAACTTCCTCAGATGGAAAAGCCACATTGCTACTACTTCAATCCTTCTACGGCGAATAAATAGCCTAAGTAGCCAGGTTAATAATTTTGAGAATTCATTTGCTATGATAGTGTCATGGATAAATTAAAACCAAACGAACACGTCATTCACCCTAAGCAGTTACTTCAAACCGAAAAGACCGGATTCGCCCGGTTCAATCAACAATTCGCGGTTTGGATTGGCACCCACGTCGGTTCGATGTATTGCTTCTACCTATTTAACGTAATAGCACTATTGTCGGTTAAGGCAGCATTTGAAACTCATAACCTAGTTCCCATAGTTAACTGGGTATCAAGCAACTGGATTCAGCTAATCTTATTGCCGGCTATTATGGTTGCCCAGAACGTCGCTCAAGCAGCCACGGATGCAAAAGCTGACAGTGACCACAAGACTCTAACCTACCTAGCTAATCTTCAAGAAGAGCAAATGACGGATCTAAAAAACCAAACGAAGATCCTAGAATACCTGAAGAAGGGTGACAAAGGTCCAGCTAGGTAGTCTTTACTAGAGTTCGGTATATTTAGTGTGTTTTCCCTTGGTCTTTTCGACAGGATACTTTAGGCGATTCTTTACCATCTTTGATTCAGCAGCATTTTCAAGATCTATATTTAAATCATAGGCAATCAGCAACACCCAATAAAGTACGTCGGCGAGCTCATCAGCTACATCCTCACCACGTTCACGCAGATGTTGCTTTATCTCTTCTTCATTTTTCCATTGGAAGTGCTCTAAAAACTCAGCTGCTTCTAAAATCAGGGAAATAGCTGAGTCTTTAGGGTTATGAAATTGTTTCCAATCGCGTTCATCACGAAACTCTATGATAAGTTCCTGCAATTTATCCAAATCCGTCATTATCTAAATTATATCAAGCTTTGTTATTATAAGAGCAGTTGAGAGATTAACAATGGACGTAGAGAAAACAATCAGAGATTATTTACCGCAGGTTATTCATATGTCACTAGGAACTTCAAAAGACAATAAAGCTTGGGTTTGTGAAGTTCATTTTGCATATGACGACCATTTGAATCTATATTTCCGATCACTACCATCTCGCCGCCACAGCAAGGAAATATTAGAAAACCCAAACGTAGCTGGTAACATCGTGACCCAGCATGACCTAACACAAAAGCCTCAGGCCGTATACTTCGAAGGAACCGCCAAGGTAATTGATTCCGGGGAAGATCTGAGCGTTGCTTTTGGGTGCCTCAGTGACAGACTTAAGATTGGTGCCGAGGCTCTCGAGGAACACAAGGACCCTGAGGGACACAAGTTCTTCAAAATATCAGTGACTAACTTCTATCTATTTGATAGCCGAGAGTCTAACCCCTCCCAAAAATACTCACTACCTTGGAAAGGCTAGTACATTTTTTGCTGCTTCAAACCTTGCGATCGTTTGAAGTAGTCTGACTTCCAAATTGAGTTAACAGAACGTGATAGTTTGCTCTTCTTGTGTTTCTTGTTTTCAAAGAACTTGTGTTCTGTTTTTCGAAGGTACTTTTGTTGTCTGAGAAATTTCGGTGATAGGGTTTCTTCGAATTGATTTATTATGTAGTTTTTCTCAAGCATTTGTTACTCCTTTCTTAGTAATAAGATTAATGCCTTTTAATCGTAATTCTCCAAGCTGAAGCTATGCTTAAGCATGATACGATTCGGCCGAATTATCTGTGAGAAATTTAACAGAAATTCAGCTTCAATCAGTTAGTGACTTTGATATTACTAAACGCCATAACTAAACTTGTCTTAAGTAACCATAAACGATTACACTTGTTCTATGGTGAAATCTGTTATCCCGCTGGAGAACTATAAAAGAACAAAAATAATCGCAACAGTCGGCCCAGCTACTGATAACTATGAGGCAATTCTCGGACTTATTAAAGCTGGCGTAAATGGTATTAGACTTAACTTTTCTCATGGAACTCCAGAGGAACGAACTAAGCAGGTGGCTTGGATCAGGAAAGCTTCCAAGGAACTAGATAAGCCGGTGGCCATAATTCAAGACTTGCAGGGTCCAAAGATTCGTCTAGGTGATTTTGAGGGGATTATTAATGTTCGAAAAAACCAAGAACTCAGCTTTCAGTACGGCGCCAAATACGAATCTTCCGGGCGTATTCCTATCCAATACGACCTTAGTACCAAAGTTAAGCGGGGCGAGCGTCTGTATATATATGACGGTAAAGTTCGAACTGTAGTTACCAGTGTTAGAGATGGAGTTTTGTATGCTAAAGCTGAAAACGACGGTGTACTGATTCGACGTAAGGGCATCAATGTTCCGGATACTGATTTTGGAGGGGATGTTATTACCCCTAAAGATCGTCAAGATCTAGTCTATGGTTCAAGTCAGGATTTTGATTACGTGGCTCTTAGTTTTGTGCAGAACGCCGAGGACATTGAACGGCTTCGTAAGATTCTAAAAAATATGGGCAGCAATGTTCGAGTTATTGCTAAAATTGAAACCCGTTCAGCTATCGACAATATTGAAGCGATTGTTGAAGCCGCTGATGTAGTAATGGTTGCTCGAGGGGATTTAGCTGTTGAGACGCCTCTAGAATCGGTACCGATTATTCAAAGACACATCATTGGGCTGGGCATCCAATATGCCAAACCAACCATTGTGGCGACGCAGATGCTAGCTAGTATGGTGGAAGCACCAGAACCGACTAGAGCTGAGGTAGCTGACATCGCCTCAGCCGTAATAACTGGCACCGATTGTCTGATGTTAAGCGATGAGACCGCTATGGGTAGATACCCGCTGGAAGCTGTCAAGGTTATGAAGCGGGTAATTCTGTATACAGAAGGGCAATCCATATCAAAAACAACCTTTGAGCAAAGCGATGCTCACACTAAACAAAGTGCTATTAGCCAAGCCGTTGTCGATCTAGCATGTAGCATCAAAGCCAAGGCTATAGTCGCTGAAACCAAGTCAGGCGCAACCGCTCTTCATATTGCAGCACTAAGACCAACAATCCCCTTAATCACCGTGACTAGCGATGTCCGGACGGCCCAGCAGTTGACTATTGTCTATGCTGCAAAGAGCTATGTTAGACCAGCTCATAAGTTCGCCGCAACTCGCTTAACAGACTGGTTAAGGCAACATAAGATACTATCCAAAGGTGATGTTGTGGTTACTGCCTCGGGGTTCTATCCAGGTGTTGTCGGCACCACTGATACTATTAAAGTACGCATGTTAGAATAAGGAAAAATGGTGGGCCGATGAGCTTTAGTAAGAAAACAATCAAAGACATAGATCTACACGGTAAGACCGTATTACTAAGAGCTGACTATAATGTTCCACTTAACAGTGCGGGAAAAATTACCGATGATTACCGAATTAGACAATCTCTCCCAACAATTAAGTATCTTTTCGAACAAGACGTTAAATTAATCATATGTTCGCATCTGGGCCGACCGACTGGTCCAGAGGATAAGAAGTGCAGTCTCAAACCAGTGGCTGAGCGACTACGAGAGCTTATTAAACCGCACTCCGTTCAGTTTATTAATGACTGTGTTGGACCGGACGTCAGCGCCGCTGCAGCCAAACTTGAGCGGGGCCAAGTACTGCTACTAGAGAATCTGCGATTTCATCCTGAGGAAGAGAAAAACGATCCAGCATTCGCTAAGCAATTAGCCAGCCTGGCCGATGTATTTGTACAAGATGGCTTCGGGGTAGTTCATCGTGCCCACGCCAGTACCGATGCTATTACAAAGTTTCTGCCAAGTGTATCGGGCCTACTGCTTGAAAAAGAAGTTGACACTATAACCAACGTCATGGATAACCCTAAGCGCCCACTGGTGGCAATAATAGGGGGCGCTAAAATATCCGATAAGATAGAAGTCCTTAATCGTCTTATTGATATTGCTGATCTCGTGGCAATTGGTGGGGCAATGGCCAACACCTTTTTACTAGCTCAAGGCATTGATGTTGCCAAAAGTCTTGCCGACAAAGACGATATTCCACTAGCCAAGACAGTTATGGCCAAAGCCAAAGCTAAAGCTAAAGCCAAAAGTGCTAAGCAGCCTTTTGTATTTTACTTACCTCAAGACGGAGTTGTAGCTTCAAAGCTTGATCGTCTAGCTCGCACTCGAATTGTAGAGTGGACCTCTCACGATGCCGCAGATATTGAGAATTATCCAAAACTTCCCCCTGAGAGGGATCGTCACGTTCTGGTAGACGATAAGATTCTAGATATCGGGCCAACCTCCGCATCCTTTATCGCCGGCAGCATTCAACTTTCTAATACGGTCGTCTGGAACGGAACGATGGGCGTTACTGAAACACCAGGTCTACACGGCCCAATTGGTCCGTTTGCTCATGGTACCGAAATTGTTGTCGAGGCTATCTTGGGTAAATTTGGTCACCGACCATTTAGTTTGGTTGGCGGTGGTGACACTGTTGGGTACGTCGAACAACGGGGTCTGGTTGATGACTTTGATCATGTCTCCACGGGCGGTGGCGCGAGTCTAGAGCTAATGGCTGGCCGTACTCTACCGGGCGTTGCGGCACTAATGGATAAATAAGCGTAAAGAGTA
>CAJCIR010000010.1 GCA_903970425.1 Chlamydiota bacterium
CTTGTAGATTTCTTTGGCAACAACTTCGATTTCTTGATGATTTTCGAGTAACTCACCGATGATCTTAGGTAGTTTAGTGATTGCATCTAGTATGTCTTTTGCCTGACCGTAATCTATGTCGTTTTGGCGGCCCAGCATAACGGCTTGCATCAGAAGAAGCAGAGTCTGAGAAGTAAAAGCCTTAGTTGAGGCTACAGATATTTCTGGACCAATGTGGTTATAAATCCCGCCATCAGTCATTCGAGCGACGGTTGAGCCAACCACATTTACGACACCGGTTACAAGAGCACCATGCTTTTTAGCTTCGTTAATCGCTGCGATTGTGTCAGCTGTCTCACCAGATTGGGAAATAGCGATGACCCAAGTATTCTTATCAATAATATTTTTTGTATAACGAAACTCTGGTGACATGGCTGATACGGCTCTTACACCAGACAGAGCATTAAAGAACAGCTCCCCTAACTTAGCAGCATAATAGGATGTGCCGACGCCGAGAATAATAACGTGGTTGATGTCTTTGAGACGATTTTGTACATCGATAAGGCCACCGAATTTGACATCAGATAGGTCTGGCAAGATACGGCCTCGAATAGAATCGGCGATAACCTGAGGCTGTTCCGTAATTTCCTTGATTAAAAAGTGGTCAAAGCCGGCCTTAGTGGCCTTCTCAAGGTCCCAGTCAACATTTGAGATGGTCTTGTCTTTAAGCTCGTTATCAAAACTAACAACTTCGTAATCAGTACCCTTAATATCAATAAGTTCACCGTCTTCTAGATAAACAACTCGCTTGGTTCGATCAATAATGGCTGAGACGTCAGAAGCAATTATTACTTCGTCGTTAGCGATACCGACAACCAGGGGACTGGCCATCTTAACTCCGATTAGCCTATTAGGCTCATCTTGGCTGATAATGCATAGCGAGAAGGCTCCAGTTAGACGCTCGACTGCTTTTAAGACAGCGTTGCGTAAGTCTCCTTTATATAATGACCCGATTAGTTTAGCGATAACTTCTGAATCAGTTTCGCTTTCAAACTCGACACCTTTCTTCTGCAAGGCCTTCTTGATCTCTTTGTAGTTCTCGATAATACCGTTATGGACTACCCCTATGTGGTGGTCGGCGCTGAAGTGTGGATGTGCGTTTTTCTCTGTAGCTGGACCATGTGTAGCCCACCTAGTGTGTGCGATGCCAACAGTTCCGACATCAGTGGGTGGTTGTTTGTTGATCTCTTCCTCAAGGGCAATTATCTTACCAACAGCCTTTTGGACGTATATTTTGTCATTAGACAATAGTGCAACACCAGATGAGTCATACCCTCGGTACTCCATTCGCTTTAGGCCTGTTACTAGAGTATTTAAGACTGATTCTTGGTTTCCGCTATAAGCTACAATTCCGCACATATATAACTCCTATAATAACAAATAACTTAAGTATTATTGCCTGTTCCAGCCAAATTAGTAAGTGTTCCGGCTACGTACTGGGCTAGATCAATATAGTCTGCGTCGTGAAGGTCGAGCATTAGGGCGACATTTTCAGGCACGGTAAGGCTACTTGGACGTCCGATATTTGGATTTGAGCTGTATGAAAGCACATAATCCTGGCTCCAACGCTGATCACCAGACTCGTCTGTGGTTTCGTGTGCTACAGATGTGTAAATTACACTCTCTGATGGTCCGAATTCGCGGTTACCACCTTTGCCTACTACACTTTTTGAGCTGTTTATGGAGGCCGATCCGCTGAAGCTAACTTCTTTGGCGCCTAGCAGGATCGCTGGCCGACCCTTATCTGCGGGAATAACAGCCTGATGCTCACGAGTGAGTTGATGAAAGGGATTAGAAACCCAAATGGAAGCAACTTGGCGATCATTATTGTAGAAGCTTAGCAAAGCCCTTCCTAGAGATTGTCTTGGCTTGGGTTCCCCACGAAGATATCTGTAGACATCCTGAGTAGTTAGGTGATATCGGTTACCAGCTAATTGCGGGTCATCACTGATCACTATCCCGGCTTGAGTCCATAGTTTCATCAGGCTGCGAAAGTCGAAAGTGGTATCCAGGGTTGATCGTATATCTTCTACTTCAAAGACTTTTCCAGCCGTCTCAAAAAGTCTATGAACTGGCCCTCGTATGCCGTCGGTGTCTAATGGATTTCGTTCGTAAGGTGATACAGCCATACTACTAATTCGCCAATTAAGATTACAAGAACTATAGTATACAATTCATATAATGTTATGTCAAATACTTATAGGGGTGGCTTAGTCTGGTGAATTCAGCTAGATGGTCAATTCTTGGAATTTGATCCTTGAACCAATATGAGTAGGTTGACGGATTTGACTTTATTTCCTTAATCGTCTGTGACCAAGACAGCCATTTGTAGGCTTCAACTTCATCCGGATTAGGCTTTGGTTGTTGAATGGTAGTTGCTATATAAATTGGGCAGAATTCGTTTTCGATAATGCCTCTAAAAGGCGGAGTTTTATAGCGATAATCGGGTATCAAAAGCTGCAAATTTAACAGCTCAGTTATGCCTAGTTCATACTCACAGCGTCGTTTTATGGCATCCTCAACTGATTCACCTGGGCCGGGATGACCACAAACACTATTTGTCCAGACCCCTGGCCAAACTTTTTTGACCATTGCGCGCTGGGTCACTAAGAAGTGACCCTTTTTGTCGAATATGTAGCACGAAAAAGCTAAATGAAGAGGTGTATTCTCGTTGTGCGATGCTAGTTTCGGGGCAACACCGGTGGGGTTGCCATCTTCGTCGACGAGGACTATCTGTTCAATCATAGCCTAATGATAACAAAGTGAGCTAAAATATAGAGATGTCATGGCTAAAAGACGCAGTAATTTACCAAATATTGATTGATCGATTTGCAGGTTACAATAAGCCAGAGAATTGGAGTAAGCCAGAATATATCGGTGGCAACATAAGGGGCATTATTGCTAGCCTCGATTACTTGCAAACACTTGGAGTTAACACCATATGGATATCTCCTTTTAACAAAGGAGTTGCCTATCACGGTTATCACATCACTGATTACTTTGCCGTCGATCCCCATTTTGGTACCGAACAAGATCTGAAGCAGCTGTTGGACTTAGCGCACAAACGAAACATGAAGGTAATTTGTGATTTTATACCGAATCATTGTTCCGACCAACACCCCTATTTCCAAGATGCCATTAATAACCCGTCAAGCGAGTACCGACAATGGTTTGTATTTAGGAAATGGCCAACTAATTATTTGACCTTTAGGAGCGTCAAAGAGTTACCCAAGTTTAATCTAGATTATGCTCCGGCCCACGCCGAAATGGTTAACGTGGCGCGTAAATGGCTAGGACTTGGCTTCGACGGCTTTCGTATTGACCACATCGTGGGGCTATCTAATAAGAACATTATAGATCTACTTACTCCGTTGCGTCGGGAATTTCCAGAGACTGTATTCATCGGTGAGGCTTGGCTTGATGGCCTAACTTGGAACGAGCTGAAGACCATTAGGGTCCCTAACAAGCGATTAATGTGGCTAATGGGGCAACCGTCGGAGATGCTATATAGAAATTATGATGGTATGCTCGATGGCGTTTTAAATTTTCAGGCTGCCAAGTATTTTGAGGCCTATGCTAGGGCCGCCAATCGTCGCACCGAAATTAAGTATCTCAAAAAGCTATCCAAACAGTCGGCCATATTCTCTGGGACCATGCGACTACCTTCATTTCTGGACAATCATGATATGGAACGTTTTTTGTTTCGTTGCCAAGGTGATGTTCAAAAGTTGGTGGAAGCCGCGGATCTGCTTTTCGTAAGTGGTGAGCCGGTAATTATTTACTATGGAACTGAAATAGGACTGTCTCAGGACAAACCATTTA
>CAJCIR010000011.1 GCA_903970425.1 Chlamydiota bacterium
TAACCCTAGAGACGACCACGAGCTTAGGGTAAGCTACAAGGACTGTGAAACTCCTCCCGCTGCAACACCGGAGGGCATTAACCCTATTAGAGTAGCTGGCATAGGCGGAATTGTAGGCGCAGGATACGCTTTAATATTGCGCCGCAAAACCACTCGTCTCCGAACCGAATTATAGATACCAAGCCTTTACATATTTACTTAAATATGGTATTCTATCGTCCTATGTCAGCCGTTTTGCATCCGGAGTTGTTTGCTACCATCCCCGTAGTTGGAGATCGTATTGCTGATAATTTCGAGACCCTAGCGAATAAAGCGCAGCAAATCCCCCAAATCAATGAAGGTTTGTCTGTAGTTGTTCGAACTCTGAACGAAGAAGTTCAGCTAGAGCAGCTCTTGAGGGATATTGATAGCCAAGACTTTTATAATGACGTTGAAGTTGTGGTGGTTGATAATGAGTCGCACGATAGAACCACTCAAGTCGCAAGAAGTTTTGGAGCTACAGTTGTAACGTTAGCTCGGGATGATTTTACATACCCTCGTACGATGAATCTCGGTGTTGATGCGGCAAGTCATGACCTTGTATGGATGACGGTAGGGCATGCTTTGCCTTCAACCTCGCAGCTTTTACATGGAGGAGCTCTTCACTTTACCGATGAGGCAGTAGGAGGAGCATTTTCAGCAACTAGCCTTCCTAACGCGAATGCCTCTATATCCGAAAAGGCATTTGGAGTGGCAACAACGTTATCAGGGCTTTCCAAGAGTAGGAATATAAAGAAAGCCGGCATAGGTACTATGGCCGCAGTTAGTGCAATGATTAGAAAAGGAGTTTGGGAAGAACTTGGTAGGTTTGACGAGAGGTATGAAACAGGGGGTGAAGATACCGCTATGGGCCGTAGAATGCTTGAAGCAGGTTACCAATTGAGACTTGACCCCGTGCTTGCAGTACACCACTCCCACGGACTAAGTCCGATAGCTTTCGTAGAGCAAGCCAGGGGCTGGATGAACACAGTACATGGGCCTGTTAAGTTAGATAGACAAAAACTGGCTATCAAACGACCTCATTTAAGTTTTGAATAACACGTGTTTATCTGTCTAAATGCGCAGCGAAACTCGAATCATATTTTGAAGCAGCGTTACGCAGTCTTGTATTAAACTGTTGGTGTCTTTTATCTTTTGGATAGTTAGTGGTTCATGTTTATCAAAGGCTAGTCTAAGAAGCTTAATATGGTTTGCCGTTAGGGTCCCGGATTCAGTCTCATTAAACGACATTGTTGATTCGTCCAGCCTATATCTTTTGTTGGCATCCAGCGCCTCACCCTTTGCATCCTGTTGCAAATTTGGTGTGTAGCCACTAATTCGTAGGATACTGGCCAAAAACCAGAATTTAATGACGTCCATACTGATAACGTTGTCATCTAAATAAGCTAGGGTCTTATGAAGTAAATCGTACCAGTCCTGCTCCGCCTCGTCCTCTGTAATCCGGTTGATTTGCTTAATAAGATCGTAGCCGAGCATAGTTCGGTCTATATCTTTAGCTATTTGGTCATAGTGTTTATCGAGCCTCGCCGAGATCATTGTTCCCATATCCCCTTTACCGCTAATAAAAGTGACTGAACTTACACTAAAAAGCTCAATCCCACCTGCCAGCTTGGCGTTTATTTTCCGTACCCCTTTTGCAATCAAACGTAACTTACCGTGATCTGGAGTTAGTATAGTTAATATTCGATCGGCCTCACCGTAATTGGTGCGCTGTAATACAATCCCAGTTGTTGCAATTTGTTTCATGCGGGGCTAGTTACTAACTCTTCCACACCTCTTAATAGTTGGCGTAAGCTAGTACTTGGCTTGTAGAAATAGTTAGAAATAGCCAGTTCTTTCCATAAAACATGATTATCACCTAGCTCCAGCGGCGGAACTACACTTAGTACAATGATCGGTATATTGCGCCACTCCGGATATGATCGAAACTCGTATAGAAATTCGACGCCGTTGTGGTCGGCAAGCTGCAGCTCTAGGATTATTAAGTCTGGGGTAGTTTCATCACTGGCATCTATTGCCGATTGGGCCCCTGTGGCAACCGCCACCTCATGACCACGGTGCTTTAGGGCAGCTACATAGCTCTGGGCTAACAGGGTATCAGACTCGATCAGAAGTATTCGGGCCATAGCTAAACCAACCGTAGTTGTCTACTTAAACTTAGGTTAGCCGCTAGACCGCTTTTTCTTTGGTGATGAGAGGGTCTTAGTCTAGTCGACATCGCTCTAAATATAGTATCGGCCACAAATAGCCCTGCCCCGTTAGTAGCACTTAGGCTTTGAATAGGCTGGCGAGCTCGTCCGTAAAGACCAAGGCCCCGTTCCCAAATCTTGGGACTGATTAGGCTCTGGTCGCCGTAAATTCCGGCCACCATCTCCGATCCGTAGGGATACGATGCCAAAACGATGGACGATCTATGGTCTGTTTGGGGCTGTGTCGCAATAAGAGTTGATCCGATATTCAAAAATGCTGCTTTGATACCCTTGAGATTTCCCATAATCAACCGCTGTTTTCCGTGTATAAGAATCTCGATATCAACGCCATACTCCGCGGCAATACCTGAAAGCTGATGTGCAGTGTCATTTAGAACCGACCCAATTGATAATGGCTCCAGATCCAGCACTTGCTGAGTACTGGCAAGCTGTAGGCCAATCAGGTAGCTCTCCACTAGACGCATCGCAACATCACTGTTGTGTTCAATAGCTCGCAGTTGTCCGTCAATTGCCTGAGGGTCTTTGAGTAGGTAGCCCAGTTCAGCCAGACGAGCAATACGTGTCAGAGGTAACTTTAACTCTTCAGCGATTGCTTTTAATAGAAATTGATCGGCAAGAAATGCCGTTTGAGAATCAGAAGATTGCAAAAAAGTACCCTCGCGCGTTTAGCCCTTACTTCAGGTATGAGTATAGCACTTCAGCTGAGGTCGTGGCAGCCCTAAACTATGGTGAAAAACTAAAGTTAGGGAGAATAATATTATTAAAGTCAGATTCGTATGTTGGTGACTCAGTCCAAAGCTCTATAGTATTTTGCCTGACTGGCAGAGCAACCAGCTCCCCGGTCTTCATATTGCCAATAGCACCTTTAATCATTATGCCAATAGAACCCGGGACCTTCGGGAGAGCGTAGGCAGTTGCAGTCGCCGTCCCAGTCTTAACACTATTAGCAAATTGGGTTATGGTGTTGTCGTAGGCAGTCTGGAGGACTTCAACCCTGAGCGCATAGAATGAAGTGGATGCTTCAAAAGGCGGTAAAACTCCTGGGTTGAAATAGGCGTCTATTGGCGCGCCGCCATTACCGGTATCATCTATGTAGGCGCTCCAAACCTTAGGATAATTAATAATTATGGTCCCCAAGGCCTCTGGCCCAGTATAGGTTGCCAGCGGCTGTAGAGATTGCTGAGTATAGGTAGCAGCATCTGCCGTTTGCTGCCGCTTCTGAGCAGCGCTCACGGCAGTGGCAACCAGTTGACTATCGTCATCTTTATACTGTTGCCTGCCATTAAATGCCCACGCGGCAAAGATAATTAGAATAAGAAGCAGCATTGTTTCCAAAGCTAAGACTAGTCTTACTCCGGAACCGCTTCTTTGGCCTGGATTCTCCATAACGCTCATGTTATATCAGTCACAGGCTGTTACGCAAGTGATCAACGGTACTCGTAAAGGTAAATGCCCTTATTTTTCTTGGTGGAGCGCTTATTTGGAATCTTGAAGGCGAAGCTTGTGAGTTTTACAGGCTTCTTTGGTAGTTCTTCAATACGAGAATCTAGTTTTTCCATTTGCCGTGCAATCATAAAAGTAAAAATACCTTCTGCGTCTGGCCACTGCTTGCCCCAAAAATTACCCCAAACAATCTTCACTTGGCGGCGATACCGCCAAGTATTAATTTTTGACACCACAACTAATATTGGATTCAGCTCATACCCGACCACTTTCCAGCCTCGTTTTGCTGCCGCTTTTAGGACCCTGCCATCACCAGAACCAAGTTCCAGCATCGTCTGACCTGGAGACAGCTCCAGTAGGTCTAGGGCTATAGTTATCTGCTCCCTCAGGGCTGGTACGTATGGGGGGCCAAATAGTAATACGAAACCAAACAAAAAAACCACCAAAGCTACTATCAAAAGAACCCACTGCATTTTATTTTATTTAGCTTTATCCCCTGATAGCTGGACTTTAAGTTTTGTTACCTTATTTTCAGCCGCTTTTAGGAATTCCTGCAACTGCTTAACGATTGCCTGGCCTCGTTGATAATGTGCAAGAGCTTGTTCTATATCTATTTCCCCGTTCTGAAGATCATCGAGGATAGTGTCTAGCTCGACACGAAGTGCTTTATAGTCCGTAGTTTGAGTTTCTGATTTCTTTGCTGGCATAATTTATCCTTCTTTCCTTAATTGAACCCTGTTTACACTGGCCTCTACCTCCGCATCAGCCAGAGTTATCTCTAGGCTGGATCCTATTTTTAGATCTGCGGCGCGCCTTACTAGTTTAGAAGACTGTCTAACAATTGCGTAGCCCCTTTTGAGAGCTGCATTTGGACTTAGGGCCTCGAGTAATTGAGCCCTACTTGAAAGTTCTCGTATAGCACCGCTAATTATCTCGTCTAGACGGTTGTCTAGATTTTGATGGCTGAGCAATATGTATTGTTTAATTTGTTCAACATACCTTCTAAGGGACTGGTCTAACTGTTTCTTATCAATTAGTAGAGCTGCACTGACTTGTTGCCGGTCTGGGACCAACAACTCTGCAGCATTACTGGGGGTGCTGGCCCTTAGATCGGCAGCCAGCTCGGCTAGACTGATATCCACCTCGTGCCCAATAGCCACTAAAGTCGGGATACGACTTGCTGCGACTGCTCGTGTCACCTGCTCAGTATTAAATGCCCATAGGTCTTCAGGGCTACCCCCACCCCTAATAATTACCAGAACATCAACTGCTTCCGCCCTCTCGTTGAAGTATGTGACAGCACCAGTTATAGCAGCCGGAGCGAGATCACCCTGTACTAACACATCGATTAGATCAATATCTACTCCTCTCCAGCGTTCACCTATAATCTTTATAAAGTCAGCATAAGCCGCTGATTCACTTGAAGTTATTAGTCCAACACGGCTTGGTGGAAACAGAATAGGTCGTTTACGCTCTAAATCAAAAAGGCCCTCTTTTTGAAGCTTCATAGCCAGTAGATCAGCGGCCTTTTTTAGCGCCCCCTCGCCTACCGGTTGGATAGTCTGGATATTAAAGCTAAAACCGTATTGAGGGTGCATTCTAGGCACTCCCCTAACCTTAATAACCATGCCGTCCTCAAGTGGACCAGGAAGCTGGTAGACAGTACCGAAGCACTTTATGCTGGCCAGTTCGTCTTTGAGATCAAAGTAGACCCACCGCCCCTTACTGACTCTAAAATTGGCTAGTTCACCAGTGATCGAGATATTAGTATAAGCATATTCAAGAGTCTGATTTAGGCTAGCTACGAACTCACTAACCGATAGTTCAAGTGGCGATGACATCTTCAGGTCTTTCTGGACCACGACGCAAGGTGCGGTGATAGAAGAAATATCCCGGGGGTAGTTGTATTAGAGTGTTTATGACTCTATACATCAGAGTCACCGACAAGCTCAAGTTAGCCGGAACACCAGCGGCTACCATGACGGCCACCATAATGGCTTCGTAGGTGCCTACTCCACTAGGTAGAACACTTATCAGACCAGCAAAGTTAGCAACCGCATATGCCAGTATTATAGCCCCTGGATTAACGAAGTGACCAAAGGCTATATAAACCACGTAAATAGTTAATATCTCCGTGAGATTGGCCAAAAATCCATACCATAGAGGTGCTACCAGCTCTTTATAGTTGGACTTAAGCAGGTTGTAGTTTTCATGAAAATCCTCAAACACTCCCTGTACTTTGGCCAAGTTAATGGTGGAAGGATGACTTGGTCGGACGATATGAATAACCCGGTTTAGAAAACGTGTTATGTGAGAAATTGTAGTGTTAATTCTATGTTTGCTGCCAACTATGTAAGCAAACAAGAACGTGCAAAAAAGGATTAGAGCTGATGAAAAGCTAGCCGCAAAGATGGCGACGCTATTAACATGTCCGCCTATAGATAACATAAGAAGTCCGGCTACTACGAGTATCTCAAAGGCAAAAAAGACCATCGCCATTTTCATAACGTAAGCGAAGGTTGCTCTACCCACCGATACGTTTTCTGATCTGACCCTTGCTGCAAAGTATGAAGCTCCAGACAGCCCAGCGCTAGGAAAGACTGCATTTACGAAGTTGAGTTCCAGAGTAAGTTTGTATAAATACCAGTACTTAAACTTGTTACCAAGGACCTTAAAAATGGTTTGTACTGACCTGGTTTGGGCGTGGTAGTTCCAAAGTTGTAGCGGAATCATAAGCAGTAGCGCAGTCGCATCCACCTTACCTAAGTTACTGAAGGTCTCCGATAGCTGATGACGAATGCCAATAGCTAATCCGACCAACACTATTATCGTGGCGATGTTTAACAGCAGTTTCCAACGCCGTTTGAAAAAAGATTTTTCGCTCATGCTATACGGCCATTATAACGAAAAAGTCAGATAAAAGCGCTATACTTGCAGATATGATCAAGGCTCTGGCTATCTTAGGCCGCCAGCCCGCTATCGGCATTGCCGAACTAGAAGCTATTTACGGCAGCGAACTGCTTCGGGTCATTAACAACGACGTCGTAGGAGTGGATGTAGAGGTTGGTGATATTGTCTTTGACAGACTTGGCGGAACAATCAAGCTCTGCCGAGTTGTTGGAGAGATAAACAGCGTTGATTGGATAGCCGTCGAAAAGTCATTGCTAAGTAACTTAGACCTCTACGTGCCCAGACCTACTAGTGGGAAGCTCCAACTCGGTTTGAGCGTCTATGGGCTAAACGTTGGCCTTCGACAAGTCCAAAACAGCGGACTCAGGCTAAAACAGACACTAAGAAACGCTGGTCAGTCGGTCCGCTTGGTACCAAATCAGTCGCTGCAACTTAACAGTGCTCAAGTACTACATAATCGTCTCGATGGAGATAAAGGCATCGAGCTTATACTTGTCAAAGACGGTGGTCGTACAGTAGTTGCCCATACATCGGCAGTCCAAAACATCACTTCCTATACTATTCGTGACCGTGGACGTCCTAAGCGCGATGCTCGCGTTGGTATGTTACCTCCCAAACTAGCTCAAATCATCATTAACTTGGCGAATCCTTCTGCTCTGGATGTAGTTCTCGATCCGTTCTGTGGTACCGGCGTAGTGTTACAAGAAGCCGGTCTGATGGGATATGAAGTCTACGGCTCAGATTTAGAGCCACGGATGATTGAGTTCACTCAAACCAACCTAGAATGGTCGAGAGAGCGCTTCAACAGACCCAAGGATTGGATCTTAGAAGTTGGAGACGCAACCGGTCACCAATGGCAGCCATTCGACACTATTGCTTCAGAAGCATATTTAGGGCAACCCTTCTCGGCTTTTCCAGATATAGATAAACTCCATAGTGTAATTCATACCTGTAATCTCATTACTGAGAACTTTTTGAGGAACCTCTATCCTCAGTTAAAGAGTGGAGGCCGTATTTGTCTAGCAGTCCCTGCGTGGCAAGACCCAAAAAATAGTGCTTTTTATCACCTGCCACTGCTTGACCATATAGGGTCGCTAGGGTATAATCGGGTGAGTTTTTCATTAGCTTCTAACCGGGATTTGATTTACTATCGACCCGGACAAGTAGTGGGTCGTGAACTAATCGTTATAACAAGGAATTAAATGTCACACGTAAAAGCTGGCGGTACAGCCAAGAATATCCATGATAGCCCGGGTCAACGACTCGGTGTTAAGTTGTATGCCGGACAAGCGGTTAAAACCGGCCAGATTATTGTTCGCCAAGTCGGACTCACTAAACGAGCCGGTCCAGGAACTCTACTTAGCCGCAACTTTACTATCCACGCTGCTCGCGATGGAGTAGTTGGCTACCGAAGTCGAAAAGTTCGCCGCTTTACTGGCCGAACTGTAGAACGTACTGAAGTTATAGTTAAATAAAGTGCTATTTAACTGGTCGCATCACTGACTTTGAGGTGTTGTTTAATGCGTTCAACAACGTCTGATATGACAACTTGAGATTTTACTAAGTAGTCATCGACACCTAGTGACTTAGCTCTTTCTTTGTCGCTATCTTGACCCAGAGCTGTTAGCATAATGATCTTTAGTTTAGAAGTTTCAGGAGTATTCCTAAGAATATCCAAAACATCAAAACCGCTCACTTTTGGCATCATGA
>CAJCIR010000012.1 GCA_903970425.1 Chlamydiota bacterium
TAGCATTGTTAACAATGCTAGTATCGCTGGCTACGCCTATCTTCCGGACAATTCCACTTATTCGGCAACAAAAGCCGGAGTTGTGGCATTTAGTGAAGCTCTTAGAAGGGAGTTAGAAAATACTCCTGTATCCGTTCTTCATTTGGTAACGCCAGGTGTAGATACTGAGATGATGAAGGATGTTGAGACAACTTATAGAAATAATAAAAAGCCTATCGAACTTAAAAAAATACCTCCTAGCAAGTGGGCTAAAAAAATTGTCAGGGCTATTGAGTCCGATAAACATATACTTTCCCCTAGCGGTGCGACCGGGCTATTAAAGATTATTTCTCACGGGCCACCCGTTATGGTGGATGCGATTGCAAGAAGAATGTTCAAATAGAATCCGTACTAGAAAAATTAGTCGTCGCGTTTTAGCATAACTGTAAAAGCTTCATTGGGTATATCAACTCTTCCGAACCTCTTCATTCGTTGCTTGCCTTTTTTTTGCTTAGCTAAGACCTTCTTTTTACGAGATACATCGCCGCCATACAGTCCGGTAGTAACATCTTTACGATAAGCGCTTAAGTCTTCACGAGCTATAAATTTGCCACCAACAGCTGCCTGCAGACTAACCTGGAATTGTTGGCGGGGGATAACGTCTTTTAAACGTGTCACTACTGATCGGCCAACGCTAAGGGATTCACTACGATGCACCATAATACTAAGAGCATCAACAGGATCGCCGGCAATATAAAATTCTAGACGGACTAAGTCTTCAGGCCGATAGTTGTCTAAGTCATAACTAAAGGAGCCGTAGCCGCTAGTTAAACTTTTAAGCTGATCATAGAAATCGGTCAGTAGATTAGCTAGGGGCGCCTCGAAATTAACGACCGCTAGTAATGAGTCGACATAACTGATATTTTTCTGTAGTCCGCGGCGCTGAACAATTAGCTGCAATATTGACCCAAGGTAATCCTTGGGGGCAACTATTTCGCCCTTTATCCAAGGCTCGCTGATCTCGGTAATCTTGCTTTGGTCCGGTAAATCAGCCGCCGACTTAATAATCAATTCTTCGCCGCTAGTTAGCTTTACATGATAGTCAGTTGAGGGATTAGTAACGATTAATTCTAGGTCATACTCTCGTTGAAGACGTTCCTGAACGATGTCCATATGCAAAAGACCCAAAAACCCAATTCGGAAACCGTGGCCTAAGACCGGCGAATTTTCTGGCTCAAACTGCAACGCAGAATCACTTAGACTTAGTTTATCGATAGCCTCTTTAAGGGTCTGATAGTATTCGTTACTACTTGGGAAAAAGCCAGCATAAACAAACGGCTTAACGTCTTTATAACCAGGTAGGGGTTTGACTTCACTTCGGCCTACAGTTACGGTTTCCCCAACTTTAGCCTCCCTTGTGCTTTTTAGGTTAGTGACAACGTAGCCTATTTCACCAGTTGATAATGTTTTGGACGCGGACAACTCTGGTTTTAGTGTTCCAACTTCCAGCGCCAACCCATGCGAGTCAGTAGGAAGCATATGTAGCTGGTCATTATAGCTGATGCTGCCATCGACAACTCGAAGATATACTATTACACCGCGATAATCGTCATAGTAGCTGTCAAAGATTAGGGCCCTGGTTGGCTGGTCAGGTTTGCCGCTGGGAGGAGGCACATCGCTAACAACTCGTTCTAATACTCCCTCGACACCTTGTCCCGTTTTGGCACTAACCAGCAAAATATCTTCTTTCTTGCAGCCAAGCAACCCAACAACCTCTTGGCTAACTCGATCTACATCGGCTGCTGGCAAATCAATTTTATTTAGAACCGGGATGATAGTCAGATCCGCAGCGATGGCCAAATAGACATTGGCCAGGGTTTGGGCCTGGATGCCTTGCGAGGCATCAACTACTAATATAGCTCCTTCACAAGCTTCTAAACTTCTGGAGACTTCATAGCTAAAATCGACGTGGCCAGGAGTATCTATAAGATTAAGTTCGTAGTCTTTGTACTGCATACGAACGGGAGCGAGCTTAATAGTAATGCCCCGCTCGCGCTCTAGATCCATACGATCAAGTAGCTGCTCTCGCATATTTCTATGTTCAATCGTCCCTGTTAGTTCGAGGAGACGATCGGCTAGGGTGCTTTTACCGTGATCAATATGAGCAATGATACAAAAGTTACGAATGTGTGATTGATCCATAGACGGCATTATAACAGAGGTAGTCTAGTATTCTAGACGAATCGGACGAAGAATAATGCGTTTGACACGAGATAAAACTATCTGCGCTTCTTCCAGACCAAACAAAGCCGAGATACCAACGTGGACGCCAACAGTAACAGCGGTAATTATTAATAACTTAGAGCCTAGGGTGATAAAGCCGTGATCGCCAATTTCTAGTGGGAAAACTGAGATCATTATGATTCCGGCTATAACACTAAATCCAGTTACCGAGACGATCCGCATAACTCCGCCAATAAAATCTCTATCCAATATTTTATGGTCGCGTATAACCATGATGGCAAATAGAATCAAAACTTCTGTCATGGCTACCAAAGATTGAGCCAATGCCAAACCAGCTGCACCATAAGTACTCGGTCTTGTAAGCGCCCAAGCCAAGAAAATGTTTAGAGCAACGGTGAAGACTGATACAAAAAGAGGGGTCTTAGTGTCGTTCTGGGCGTAGAACCAACGTGATATAAGGGTATAAATAGTCTGAAAGAAAATGGCTACAGCCAGATAACCGAATAGTAACGAAATCTGTGATGAATCCTTTGCGAAAATTAGACGAGCAAGATAACCACGACAAAAGTAACTTATAACTACCACCGGCATAGTAATCCAGATCATGGTGCGCAGTATCCGAAGGAAATCTTTACGAAATAGGTCGGGCCGTCCCTGGGCCAATCGCAAGGTGAGACGCGGAAAGGCAGCCGTTGAGATGGCGGTCCCAATAAGCAGAGTTGGTGCCGTTGAGAGAGTATAGGCGTTTGCGTAGTAGCTGACGTAACCCTGTCCGATTCGAGTAGCAAAATTAGTCTCTACGATACTTTCAATTTGATCCATACCCTGGTCAAGAGATCTTGGCGGCAAGTTTCTTAGAATTCTTCTGAAATCAGAACTACGCCACATAATATGTGGACGCCACTTAAAGTCAGTATTTATAAGACCGATAAGTATGATTACGAGTTGGAGAGTTGCGCCAGCAAAAGCACCAATTCCCAGACCAACTATCCCTATATTTCCCTTAAATATGTAAATACTGGCAATAATGCTTAAGTTATAGAAGATAGGAGCAATGGCATAGAAGAAGAATCTACCGAACGTTTGTTGAACACTACTTAAAATACCTGAGATCGTAAATAAGAATGGATTAAGAGCCAAGAACCTCATTATGATTACAGCATTGTGTACTTGTGGAGGCGTAAGCTTAGGAGCGACAACATG
>CAJCIR010000013.1 GCA_903970425.1 Chlamydiota bacterium
ATTGGTTCGAGGCAGAACTGTTAATGACGCCCTTGTTATCCTATCTCACACTCCCCGTCGTTCTGCTATTCCTGTTCGCAAGACCATTGAGAGTGCAAAAGCTAATGCTGATCACAACCACAACCTAAAGCCAGACACACTTCGAATCGTTCAGATTATTGTAACCCCTGGACCTCGACTAAAACGATACCGACCTGCCGCCCGTGGCCGAGCCCTACCTTTCCAAAAGAAATCTAGTCACATCACTGTAGTTGTTGATGGTGAATCACGTCAGATTAAGAAATTAGCCGAGAAAGCCGAAAAGAAGACTGAAAAGGAGACCAAGTAATGGGTCAAAAAGTTAATCCGATTAGTTATCGTCTGCAAGTCAATAAAGACTGGCGAAGTAAGTGGTTTGCTAACAAGAGAGACTACGCTAAATTCTTAGCTGATGATCTTAAGGTTCGTAAGCTTATTTCTGACAAGCTTGGTTCTCGTGCTGCTATTAACAAAGTTGATATCGAACGATCACCTAACCTCGTTACTGTAACTATCACTACTGCAAAAGCAGGTGTTGTTATCGGACGTGGTGGTAGTGGTGCTCAAGAACTAAAGGACGGCGTCGAAGCTATCTACAAGATTCCAGTTAGAGTAAATATCGAAGAAGTTAAGAAAGCTGAGCTATTCGCTAAGCTAGTTGCTGAGAACATCGCTCATCAGTTAGAGCGTCGTATGTCTTTCCGTCGTGCTGTTAAATCATCTGCTGCCGCTACTATGCGTGCTGGAGCTCAGGGAATTCGTATCGAGGTTGCTGGACGACTTAATGGCGCTGAAATGTCTCGTCGTGAAAAAGAAGTACAAGGAAGTGTTCCATTGCACACACTTCGTGCCAACATTGATTATGCTCAAGTTACTGCTCGTACTACGACTGGTAGTATCGGTGTAAAGGTCTGGATATATAAAGGGGAGACTCACTAATGCCACTTGCCCCGAAGCGGACTAAATTCCGCAAAGTACGAAAAGGCCGCGTGAACGGCGTTGCAACTTCTGGTAATTACATTGCCTTTGGTGAATATGCTTTGCAGTCTCAAGGCACTGATCGCATCAACAGCCGCCAGATAGAAGCCTCACGTCAGGCCATGACTCGCTACATCAAGCGCGGTGGTAAGATTTGGATTCGTATTTTTCCTCACATTCCCGTAACCCGCAAGCCACAGGACGTTAAGATGGGTAGCGGTAAAGGGAATCCTGAGTTTTTTGTAGCCAAGGTTAAGCCTGGAACCATTCTGTTTGAAATGCAGGGAGTTAGTGAAGAAGTTGCCCGCGAAGCTATGCGCCTAGCTGCCCACAAATTACCCATCAAGACCAAATTCTTGGTCAAGGATGAAGGATGATCGCTATGAAGACTGTAGAAATTAGAAAATTATCCACTGCTGAAATGACTAACGAATGCAACCGCCTTCGTGAAGAAATTGCTGAATTGCGTCGTCGCATTGCTTTGGGCGAACAGACTGACGTTCGTGTCGTCCGTAACAAGCGAAAAGACCTGGCCAGAATGTTAACTGTACTGAGTGAACAACTAATAAAGGAGATTAAATAATGGCTAAACCATTAGTCGGTACCGTTTCTTCGGATAAGAGCGCCAAGACCATTGTTGTCTCTGTTTCAACTCGCCGAACACACCCGCTCTACCGCAAACAATATACTCGCAGCCAAAAGATTATGGCCCATGACCCTAAGGATGAAGCTAAAATCGGTGACCTAGTGAGTATTGTTGAAACTCGCCCTATAAGTGCCCGTAAACGCTATGCGCTACTAAAAGTTATTGAGCGAGCTCGTGTTACTCACGAGGAAAAGGAGCCTGAAGTATGATACAGCAAGAGACCAGACTAACTGTCTGCGATAACTCTGGTGCTAAAGAGATTCTTTGCATCCGTGTTCTCGGCGGTACTCGTCGTCGCTATGCTGGTATTGGTGACGTTATTGTCGCTACTGTTAAATCGGCTGCTCCTAATGGCACCGTTAAGAAGAAATCAGTTGTTCGAGCTGTTGTTGTTCGTACTAAGTACGTGATTAACCGAAAAGACGGCTCAACCATCAGATTCGACGATAACGCTGCTGTGATTATTGATGAGAATAAATTGCCTAGAGGAACACGTATCTTCGGACCTGTACCCCGCGAACTTCGTGAGTTGGGTTACGCCAAGATTATTTCTCTAGCTCCGGAGGTCCTGTAATGTTTGTCGCTAAGCCTAAAGTTTATAAAATCAGATTAAAGAAGGGTGACACTGTTGTTGTTCGTGCTGGAAAATACAAAGGCCAGACCGGCAAAATTACAGCCGTCCATACTAAAGAGAATAAAGTGACCATTGACGGAATTAATATTGTTACCAAGCACGTTAAGCCTAATCGCGAGCACCCTCAAGGTGCCATTTTGAAGCTGACCAAACCAGTCGACGTAAGCAAGGTCGGAATTATGGATCCTGCCACCAAGAAACCATCCCGAATCGGTTATGAAGTCGACAAGGATGGCGCAAAGACCCGAGTTTATAAAACAAGTGGGAAGAAAGTCTAATCATGCCAACCACTAAAACATCACCAAAGACTACAACAACTGCCCGCCTCCGCGAGCTTTACTTCAGCATGTACATTCCAGAGCTTGAAAAGGAACTAGATCTTCATAACGTTAATCAGGTTCCTAGACTTGAAAAAGTTGTTATTAATGTTGGACTCGGTCGAGCTAAGGATGATAAGAAGATCCAAGAAGCGGCTGTCAACACAATACGTAAGATAACTGGCCAGGCTCCTATTGAAACTTTTGCCAAGAAGTCTATTGCTAGCTTCAAACTGCGTGAAGGAAACAAGATTGGCCTTAAAGTTACTCTACGCGGTGACCGGATGTATGAATTTACCGATCGTCTTATATCAGTTGTATTACCTAGGTTCCGAGATTTCCATGGTGTTAGTAATAAGGCGTTCGATAAGCAAGGTAACTACGCTATCGGCCTAATCGACCAATCAGTATTTCCGGAGCTCAGTTTTGAAGAAACGACAACACCTCACGGTTTACAAGTAATATTTGTGGTGCGTTCTCACGAACCAGCCCACACTAAGGCACTACTGGAGAAGTTTGGTATGCCATTTGAGAAAGAAAGGGAGAATTAAATATGGCTAAGAAATCCATGATCGCTCGAGATCTAAAAAGACAAAAGATGATATTGAAATATGCTGCTAAACGAACTGAGCTTAAAGGCCTGGGGGATTTAGAAGGTCTGGCAAGACTACCTAGAAATTCTTCACCTACCCGTTGGAAAAACCGATGTCTTGAAACCGGTCGTCCCCGTGGCTATATGCGCACCTTTGGTCTGAGTCGAATTTCCTTCCGTGAACATGCAAGCAAGGGCGAAATCCCTGGTGTAACGAAATCTAGTTGGTAAAGAAAGGATAAATATGACAGCTTCAACTGACCCCGTTGCCGATATGTTAACTCGAATCCGAAACGCTGCCGCTGTGCAAAAACAGACGGTTAGTTTGTCGCATTCAAAAATCAAAGAAGCAGTCGCTCGTTTACTCGTAGAGAAAAACTTTATCGATAAAGTAGAAGTCCATCAAGCCGAGACCTCTCCTGGCAATGTCATGATACTGACACTTAATGGTGAGCACGCTAATTCCCGAATTACCGAAGTTGTTAGACTTAGCAGACCAGGACGTAGGACTTACGCTGGAGCCAAAGATATACCTGTTGTTAAGCGTGGTAGAGGCGTAGTTATCGTTAGCACAAGCAAAGGTGTTATGACTGGTGATCAGGCTCGTCAACAAGGCGTTGGCGGAGAGTTAATCTGTAGGGTTTATTAATTATGAGTAGAGTAGGAAAATCACCAATAACGGTTCCAAGTGGCGTGTCTATTACCATAGAACCTGAGACTATTAGTGTCACTGGTCCTAAGGGCACACTTTCTCAGCCACGTTTGGATAAGCTTAATTTCAAGCAAGAAGATAACATCTTTACAGTAAGCCGTGAGAATGAAGATCAAACTGTTCGTTCTCAGCACGGCCTAATGCGAAGTCTTGTTCAAAACATGGTAACTGGTGTCAGTGAAGGCTTTTCAAAGAAACTCGAAGTCAACGGGGTTGGCTTTAGAGTAGCAGTGGCTGGTAGCGACTTGCGTTTGCAGCTAGGTTTTTCTCACGAAGTAGTTTATCCTATCCCTGCTGGCGTGACGGTGAGCGTCGAACAGAACATTATTACTGTTAGTGGTATTGATCGACAATTAGTGGGACAGGTCGCAGCCGATATACGCGAACTTAAAAAACCTGAACCTTACAAAGGTAAGGGCATTAAGTACGTTGATGAACGCATAATCCGCAAATCTGGTAAGAGCGGTAAGGAAAAGTAGTATATGGATAATTTAGCTAAAAAATTGAGAAACAAGGATCTACGCAAACGACGTATTCGTAGTGTCGTTAGTGGCACAACTGAGCGTCCTCGTTTGTGCGTGTCTATTAGTAATCGTCATATTACGGCACAGATCATTGATGATACCAAACACATTACTCTAGCCTACGTCACTACAGTTGGTAGTAAGGCCGTGGGTGATAATATGACACAACGTGCCGAGTGGATTGGTGCTCAGATTGCTAAAAAGGGCACTGCTGCTAAGGTCAAGACAGTAGTTTTTGATCGAGGTGGTCATTTATATCATGGACGAATAAAAGCATTAGCCGATAAAGCCCGTGAGCAAGGATTGGAGTTTTAATTATGCCATCATCAGTAACTGAACAACGTGCTGCAGCTGCCATGGAAGAGAAGCAATTTGACGAACGAGTGTTGCACATCGATCGTGTTGCTCGTGTAGTTAAGGGAGGACGTCGTTTTCGTTTCCGAGCTCTAGTTGCTGTTGGCGATCACAAAGGCCGAATCGGCGTTGGTGCCGCTAAAGGACCGGATGTAACTGCTGCTGTAACTAAAGCTACAGAAGTTGCCAAGAAACATATGACTAAAGTAGCTTTATTTAAGAGTACGCTGCCACACGAAGCTGAGTCTAAAGTTTCAGGTGCCCGGATTCTGATCAAGCCAGCTAGTTTGGGTACAGGACTAATTGCTGGTGGAGTAGTGCGCACTATTTTGGAAATAACTGGTGTTAGTAATGCTCTTTCCAAGTCATTTGGCTCAACTAACCGAACTAATATGGCATATGCCACTGTAGCTGCACTTCAGAGTCTTGTTCCATCTCGCGACTGGATTACCAATAATCAGACCAAAAAATCACCTAAAGTTGCCGACAAGCCTACAACTCAGGTTGAGCAGAAGGCTGAAGTTGAACCAAAAGCTCCTGCTAAGCCTAAAGCCACCGCTACCAAACCCAAAAAGGGTAAGAAACCTGCCGCTAAGGCGAAGAAATA
>CAJCIR010000014.1 GCA_903970425.1 Chlamydiota bacterium
TAAAGTTGATTCCACTGACTACTTATTAATTAAAGAAGAAGATATTTTAGCAACCGTAAACTAAGTTGATATTTTAGGAGTATTTTTAGATGACCAAAAAAGTTTTTTATGATGAAGATGCCAGGAGACGAGTCTTGGGTGGAGCTCAGATCCTATACGATGCCGTTAAGACCACTATGGGTCCTAAAGGTCGCAACGTAGTTATTAGTAAGAGTTTTGGTAACCCAACGGTAACCCACGACGGTGTAACTGTCGCTAAAAGTGTAGAAATTGCTGATGTCGATGACGAAACTTTGGGCTACAAGGTTGGCGCAGAACTAATCAAGCAAGCTGCCAATAAGATGAATGACGTCGCAGGCGACGGGACCACTACCGTAACTGTTCTGACTTATCACATTTTAAGTGAAGCTAATAAACTAGTAGCCGCTGGTCATAACCCGATGTTACTTCGAAAAGGCCTAGAAAAAGCTGCTGCAGAGGCTATTAAAAAACTAGAGTCAATGAGTGAATCTATTGCTGGGAAGAAGTCTCGAGTCGCTGAAGTTGCTACTATTTCAGCTGGTGATTCCGAAATCGGGAACTTAATTGCCGAAGTTATAGAAAAAGTCGGCAAGGACGGGGTCGTAACTGTTGAAGAAGGGCAGGGGCTGGCTCTAGAGAGCGAAGTTGTTGAAGGTTTCACTTTTGATCGAGGTTTCGTAAGTGCCTATATGGTTACCGACACAACTCGAATGGAAGCCGTATATAGCAACCCATCCATTCTGATTACCGATAAGAAAATTACCTCTATCCAAGAATTTCTACCAATCCTAGAGAAACTTGCTCAGGCCGGTAAGAAAGATTTAATTCTGATAGCTGAGGATGTTGAGGGTGAAGCCCTTGGAACCCTAATCCTAAACCGACTCAAGGGCGTGTTTAACACCGTAGCCGTCAAGGCCCCAGCCTTTGGTGAGCGTCGCACAGATATCCTAAATGACATCGCTGCTCTAACTGGCGCTGAAGTTATTAGCGAGGAAAAAGGTGATACCTTTGAGAACGTTGAACTTAGCTCTATAGGAAGCGCTCGAAAAGTTATTGTTACTAAAGATGAGACCACGATCATTGAAGGTGGTGGTGCTTCTTCTCGTGTCCAATCTCGTATCAAGCAGATCAACGAGCAAGTTAAGGCTAGCACTAGTGAGTACGATAAGGAATTCCTAGAGAAGCGACGTGCTGCTCTATCTGGCAAGGTAGCAGTTATCAAAGTTGGTGGCGCTACTGAGACCGAGATTGAAGAAAAGAAATTCCGAGTAGATGATGCTGTTGCAGCTGTTAAAGCTGCTTTGGATGAGGGAATTGTAGCCGGTGGTGGAGTAACTCTAGTGAATGTCAGCAAGAAGATTGTAGCCGATGGCACCGATAGCGAGGCTGCTGGTCGCCAAATTCTAAAGTCGGCACTGTTAAGGCCGTTCTTCGAGCTACTACGCAACTCCGGTCTTAATCCTGATGAGTGGCTACCAAAGATTCTCGATGGCAAAGATGGCATGGGTGTTAATGTTAACGCACCAACAAAACTAGTCGATATGAAGACTGTAGGGGTAGTTGACCCAACTAGAGTTACTAGAGAGGCACTTCTTAACGCTGTTAGTATTGCCGGAACAGCCATTACTATGGGAGCTCTAATAGCTGAAGTCCCAGAAAAGAAGGAAGATGCTCCAACAATGCCTGGCGGCATGGGCATGGATTACTAGACGTTAAATAGGCGATAGCTAAGTAGTTATGTCTGAAACAGTTGCAGTTATAAAGGGAGAGGTTGCTCTCGGGGAGGCTGATGGTGTTTTCGACTATGGACAGCTACCATTTCCGTATATTCCTACCGCTGGAGACGTAGTCACTGGTCTGAGTTCGGAACGTCAGATTGATCAATTTGAGCTTTATCTTGCAGGACTTGTAGATGGCCAACTATCAACAGAACGTTGGGAATCACAAATAGGCAGAGAACCACTAACTGACAGTCTAAGACTTTGGACCCTGCCAGGCCAGACTAGTACTAGGACCTTTATAGGTGGTTTGGTAGGAGGTCAAGCACTTATTTTGCCTAGGCCTAAAGGAACCGCGAAATCCTCAATTAGTATGGCGCTTAGCGTTGGCCATAATTCTACAGGCAAGGGCACAGTTCGCACTGTCACTCGAGGCGTAACATACAAACCCCGCAATTATAGAGTAGAGGGCGAATACGTTGGTCGAGTTACTCATAACGCGAAATGGCTAAGGCAGCAGGAAGCGTTTATCGACCACTTGGAGAGAGCCAATAAACCTAACCCTAGATTCTTAGCGGTTCAGGGGATGCGACGGGCTATACTAGCCGGTTTGCCGGAACTGGTCGGAACCAACAGATCAGTCTATTAGACTACTGTTCTGCAGGCTGGTGCTGGGTGAAGTAGTTGATTTCGTTAATGATGTCGAGAAGTGCCTGAGCGCGTGTCTTGTCGTCAGTGATTTCCTTAGCAGCTTCAAAAGCGGTCTGGATAAGTGATTGATCGTCTGAAGCCTGAATCATCATCATCGAGGTGTGAAACTTCTCTTCAGGGGTCTGGTCTAGATGGCCAACTAATGGAGATAGTTGTTGTAGTGCTTCTTGCTTAATTGATAGAAGTTCTTCAGGGGTTGCAGCAGGCGCAGCCGCGGGTGAGTCAGCATTATCTGACACGGGAGTCGGTAGATCAATTGCCGGGGCTTGCTCGTTCTCTGGTTCTGGTGCACTTGGAGGTGTATCGTCCTCTGAACCCATCCCTGAGTCAGCAGCGACGCTAGCCAGACCTTGATGACTCGTAGGAGCTGTCAGATCAGGCAGAGCATCTGAGGTTGGCTCTTGGTGTTCCTCGGTTGGGTGAACTAGGGGCGTTGCATCAGAGGGGGCATCGGTTGCTACAGCAGTGCTGTTGTCTGCAGTTAATGAACCATCAACAGCTGGATCGCCGTCCTGTGGTTGAGTAGGTTGAGTTGTGCCAGTATCTGTACTGGATTGATTATCGTCGTGCCCGAACATTATTCCCCCTGTTGTTTTTCACAAATATACTATAATCACTATATACAAGCCAAATAATAACGACAAGCACTTTGGTGTGAAAGGGAGAAATGCTCGACGATTTAAAATTCATTCATGAACGTGATGCCCAAGATGCACTTGGCATTGTCGCCAAGCAATGGCAGCAACTAGAAAAAGACTATGATCTGGGGGGCTGGAAACCATCAGTGGAGATAACGAATATCGTTCATTCAGGTATGGGTGGCTCAGCCCTGTGGGCTCTGCTCGGTAATAGTTGGCCAGGCTTTAATGTGCCATTTGAGGTCGTTCGAGGCTACGATATTCCCCCATATGTTAACGAACATACTCTGTTAATCGTCTCAAGCTACTCTGGCAATACAGAGGAAACCATATCTACTCTTCACCAAGGCGAACAAAAGGGCGCTCAGATCGTAGTCATGACATCTGGTGGCCAATTGGCTGACATTGCCAAACAGAAGCCTTATCCTCTAATAGAGCTGCCTAAGATTGATAAACCACGCTACGGAGCCTTCTATGGATTGAGAGGTTTATTGGTACTTGGTGATCACCTGGGGCTCTTGGCAGAGACAAATGCTCTGGGCGAACTATCCAAAAGCAGTAGTTTTCTAAAGACTGATATGGAACAGTGGGCAGCTACTGTACCTACCGACAATAACCTAGCCAAGCAGCTAGCTTTGGAAATCATGGGCAAATCGCCGGTGATGTATGCCGGCCCATTGCTAACACCAGCTGCTCACAAGTGGAAAATAAGCTTTAATGAAAACGCCAAGAACATTGCCTGGGAATATCCTTTCCCGGAATTTAATCACAATGAATTCACTGGTTGGACTTCTCACCCTGTTGATAAACCCTACGCCGTTATCTACTTACTCTCATCCTATGACAACGAGCGCATTAAAAAGCGCTTTGATTTGAGCGATAAGCTACTTAGTGGTCGCTGGCCATCACCTGAAAGAGTTGATGTTAAAGGTGAAACTAAAGCGCAGCAGCTACTTTGGGCGGTTGCACTAGGAGACTTTGTAAGTCTCTACGTAGCTTTTCTAAACGGGGTTAGCCCCATAGATGTAGGCGATAAAGACATTATTGAACGCTTCAAGAAGGAATTGAGCGCGTGAGCGATCAAGCACCAACATTTGATCCTGCTGATTTCTCCAATGACCCATATGTGAAGCGTATTGAGAAACCATGGGGCTACGAGCTGCACTGGGTTGCCGAGGACGCCCCATATATTGGCAAGATTCTACATATCAATTCCGGGGCTCGTCTAAGCCTACAGATCCACGACGAGAAACAAGAGAGCTGGTTCATAATCAACGGCCAAGCTAAAGTCCTGTGGGATAATAACAAGGGTGAACTTATTGAAACTCCTTTGCAGCCAGGGCAGGGCTATAGCACTAAAATTGGGCAGCGTCACCGATTAATTGGGGTGACAAATTGCGATATTGTCGAGGTTTCCACTCCAGAACGCGGCACAACTTGGAGACTGGAAGATGATTATTCTCGTCCCGATGAAACACCCGAGCAGCGTAAGAAGGAGCGGAACGAAAACTAAAGAGCTAGACTGGTTAAACATTTCTTCAGCTGCTTTGCATGTGAGAGAAGTATGATATTGATATGAAAATTCTTGTTGTCGAAGATGAAGTTAAGATTAGCCGGAGCCTAGAAAAGGGCTTACAGGCCGAAGGTTACATTGTTGATGTGGCTAATGACAGTGATGCTGCCGACAGTATGATCAGTAGCGGTAGTTATGATCTAATCATTCTCGATTGGATGATTCCAGGCAAATATGATGGACCTACTCTAGCCGAGCGCTGGCGACATGCCCATGAACAGATGCCGATTCTGATGCTCACCGCAAAGACAAGTATAGGCGATAGGGTGCAGGGACTGGATTCAGGGGTTGATGACTACTTAGTAAAACCCTTTTCATTTGATGAGCTGCTGGCTCGGATCCGAGCTCTACTGCGGCGACCTAAAGACCACGCTGGTAATGAACTAACGGCTGGCCCGGTCGTGCTAAACGTTATCGCTAAAACCGTAAATTACGAATCTAAACCAGTCCACGTTACTGCCAAAGAATTTCAGCTACTAGAGTATTTACTGCTGCATCGTGGCGAAGTTCTCAGCAAAGACCAGTTACTGGATCACGTTTGGGCGGACGACACTCGAGTCCAGCACAACACTGTGGAGACGTTTATAGCAAACTTACGTAAGAAGATTGGCCACGGTGAGCGTGTGATCAAGACAGTGAGAGGCTATGGCTATAAGGTTTCCTAAAGATATATTTCATTCGGCCAGGCTACAATTAACACTGTTTTATCTGGCTGTTTTGGTCGTTTTTAGCCTTGTCTTAACGGTTGGTACGAGGGATCTAGCTTTTAATGCCTACCATAATTCTGATCTTGCCCAGCGAGGCGAGTTTCGTCATATCATGGATGATTTTCCATTCAACAATGACCCTTCTCCGATGACTTTCCCAAACAGTGGTATCGATAATTTTCAGGACGAGCAAGAGGCGCAGGTTCGACAACAACTAAACATTGACTTAGTGGTAACCAACCTAGTTGCTCTAGTAGTTGGCGGAGCAGTTAGTTACTGGTTTGCTGGTAGAGCTCTTAAGCCGATCGCAGAGTCACATGAAGCACAGAAGCGTTTTGCCTCTGATGCTAGCCATGAACTACGCACACCACTAACCAATATGCGGGTCGAAAACGAGGTCTTCTTGCGTCAAAAGGAGTTTACTCCTAAAGAAGCCAGGGAACTTATTGAAAGTAATCTTGAAGAAGTTCAACGTCTGGAAAGTTTGGCAGGCAATTTGCTGTCTCTATCACAGTACGAAAACGTTACCCTACCGATCTCTAATGTAGTAGTAAAACATCTGGTTGAGAGTGCACTATCTGGAGTTGGTAAAGTAGCTGAGGCCAAAAATATTGAATTTGTTACAGATGTAGAACCAGCTACTGTTCGGGGGCACCATGAAAGCCTAGTCCAGCTGCTATGCATAATTTTAGATAACGCCGTAAAGTACGGCCCAAAGAAAAGTAAGGTATTCATCAATGGGGCGGCCAAAGGAAGCGACTACGTTATAAGGATTCGTGATCAAGGTCCCGGTATCGACGAGGCAGATTTATCGCATATTTTTGAGAGGTTATACCGAGGCGATAAGGCGAGAACTTCGCATATCGGGGGCTATGGTCTGGGATTGTCTCTGGCCAAGGAGATCGCCGAGGCTAACCATGCCGCAGTATACGGAGAGAATTATCCAGAAGGCGGAGCACAGTTTGTGATCAGTCTGGACAAAGCCTAGGACCCCACGTCGTTATGGCCATCTTTGTCTTTAAGGTGCGCTAACCGCTATAATGTCCATCATGTCTAAGGAGCGAGTAGCTCAGCACGCCAATGTGCTTATTGCCCTGGGCTTTGAAAGCCTCGTCGCTATCGGCCTATATGCCTACGGTGCCTGGACCAACCACAGTTGGCAGTATTGGTACTTTATTTGGAATCTTTTTTTGGCTTGGCTACCGCTTGTTTTCGCCTATACACTAATCCAATATCTCAAAAAACATCTCTGGTTTAGCTGGCAGGCAGTAGTTCTATCAGTGTTATGGCTGGGCTTTTTGCCTAATAGTTTTTATATGCTGAGTGACTTTATCCATCTAGGAAATGTGGTTCGTGTAGATTTAGACTTCGATGTTATCATGATTGCTGCGTTCGCTGTGGCTGGGCTAACTCTTGGCTTTAGTAGCCTCTACCTTATTCACCGAGAATTGATAAAGCGCTTTGCAGTAATTAGGGCACATATGGCAATTGTTGCCATCCTGTTACTCTGTGGATTTGCAGTTTACTTAGGCCGTGATCTCAGGTGGAATACTTGGGATATTTTAGTTAATCCTGCTGGCGTACTATTTGACGTCGCAACTCCTATAATTAGCTCTAGTAATCCAGAAGTCTTTTCCACCACGCTTGGATACTTTGCATTGCTTGGCAGCATCTATACGGTTGTCTGGCAGTTCGTCCGCTCAATCGCGGGTAGTGCGCGAATTTAATCTGTTATACTCGACTTATGAGGGAGAAAATACAAAAAACTGTGGCCGACACAGTTAATAATCTCTTTAAGATCACTGTTGATGTAGATATCACCAGGCCCGATGAGCAATTTGGTGATTACTCAACTAACGTTGCTCTAAAACTTAGCGGACAATTACAGCGCAACCCAAAGGATATTGCTGAGGAAATTTGCCAACAGCTCCGAGTCACTCTTAGTGAATCAGTTGAATCAATAACCGTCGCCAGTAACTTTATTAATATACGTCTTAAAAGCCCTTCTATTC
Source organism: Chlamydiota bacterium (assembly GCA_903970425.1). Lineage (GTDB taxonomy): Bacteria > Patescibacteriota > Saccharimonadia > Saccharimonadales > UBA4665 > CAJCIR01. The sequence goes on from CAJCIR010000014.1 coordinate 7,381, forward strand.
TGGAAGCTGCTAAGGCGGCTACTAGCTACCGCCCCAAAACTTATGAAGGGAAGGTAATTGTGGCGGAATACTCTGATCCCAATCCCTTTAAAGTACTTCACGCTGGGCACCTGTATACCAGTATCGTAGGAGATGGTATAGCTAGCCTAATGGAACTAGCTGGAGGCACCGTACACCGAGTTAACTTTGGTGGTGACGTTGGTTTGCATGTTGCTAAGACGCTTTGGGGGATCTTGGCTGATTACACTAATTCAACTGATAGTGATGTTATAGGTAATGCCGCTGGCAGGGCGCTGGAGGCTCTTAGGGGACTTGGTTCTAAAAGTCTTCTAGACAAAGCAAACTGGTTGGCCGAACACTATGTCAGTGGGACTCAGCTCTATGATGACGGCGGTGAAGCAGTTAAGTTATTGATAAATGAACTCAACAGGCAAGTTTACGAGTTTCACAGTAAGAATAATCACGATTCACCTCTGGCTCAAATATATTGGATGTGCCGACAGTGGAGTTATGACTACTTCCAAGAGTTTTATAAAGAGATTGCAGTGCATCCTTTTGAAAGGTATTACCCGGAAAGCCAAACTGTCGAGATTGGGATGGCTACGGTCCGCGAACAGCTCAAAAAAGGCGTTTATGAGGAGAGTGACGGGGCAGTGGTCTTCAAGGGCGAACAATATGGTTTGCATACCAGAGTTTTTATTAACTCGGCCGGGCTACCAACTTACGAGACCAAAGACGTTGGTCTGATTATGCTCAAATGGCAGGACTATCACTTCGACAAATCGCTAATTATTACTAGTAATGACCAAGGCGAGTACATGAAGGTTGTCCAAAAGAGCATTGAGCAATTTGAGCCTCAACTAGCTGCCTCCTCGATTCATCTAACTCACGGTCTTGTAAAGCTAAAAGGCGGCGATAAAATGAGTAGCCGTAAAGGCAACATCTTGAAGGCCGCTGATGTTTTGGAGATCACAGCTAAGGCTAATACGAAATTGATAGGCAAGGAAAATAAGCTAACCACGCTGGGGGCAATCAAGTATTCATTTCTTAAACAGCGTATGGGAGCGGATATCATCTATGATCCAGAGGAGTCAGTTAGCCTGGCTGGTAATAGCGGACCCTACCTACAGTATGCCTACGCCAGAGCTTGTAGCATTTTAGGTAAGGTTGCGTCTACTGAAGGGGCCACTGTAAACGATTTAGAGCCTGCTGAGCGCTCTTTGGCTAGAAAGATTAGTGAATACCCAGAAACACTGGATAAAGCGGTCACAGAGTACATGCCGCATCACATATGCACCTTTTTATATGAATTGGCACAGACCTTCAACAGCTTTTATGAGCACAACCGTGTTATTGATGATCCTCGCCAAGTGGTTCGTCTACAACTATTAGAGATTTACGCTGCTACTCTCAAGAGCGGACTACAGGTTCTAAACATACCTTCTCCAGATCATCTCTAGGGTTGACGTGATAAAATATTGGTAAGTGGTGGGATAATTTTGTAAAGGAACCCATACGTTATGGATCAAGATAATAAACGAGACTCAAAAAAGAAAGTCGTAAAAGAGAAGGTCCAAGTAAAATATCCCCGGACATCACAGGTTGTTAGCAAGCATGTTAATGGTTTTGGTGAATTCTTACGTGAATATGGTGTGGTAGGGCTAGCCGTTGGGTTTGTTTTTGGTGCTCAAGTCAAAACCGTAGTTGATCAGTTTACCGCTAGTTTGGTTGACCCTCTACTTGGTCTAATCCTGCCGGGCAAAGGCAGCCTAGTCACTAAAACGTTTACGCTTCACTTGCTGCATAAATCGACGATTTTTGCCTGGGGAGCGCTAGTCGACAGCCTAATAAGTTTCATACTGATCGCTGTTATCATCTACTACACAGTCAAACTGTTTAAACTCGATAAATTAGTTAAGAAATAGGAGCGCATAATGGTGGATTTTTCGGACGATGAACTAAAAAAGAAACTTACACCGGAGCAGTATCATGTGCTCCGCGAGAAGGGGACAGAGGCGCCCTACAGCGGTAAGTTGTTGCACAATCACGAAGATGGTACGTATTTCTGTGAGGTCTGTGGAACGCCGTTATTCAAAAGTAACAATAAATACGATTCGGATGTCCCAGGATTGGCCGGTTGGCCTAGTTTTGATGATGTGATTAAGGAAAATGTGGTGCTATCCGATGACGACAGTTTGGGCATGCACCGTGTAGAAGTGACTTGTAAGGTCTGTGGTAGTCATTTGGGTCATCTATTTGATGATCCTTCTTCGCCAACAGGCCAACACTACTGTATAAACTCCGTGTCGTTGAACTTTAAGAAAGAAAAATCTTAAGCAATACTAATCTTTGTGTCGTAGTACTTGTTTCCCCAATTGGCCATTTGCTTGAGGATAGGGAGTAAGTCACGGCCTTTTTCTGTCAGCGTGTATTCAATCCGAGGCGGGACTTCAGCAAAACTAGCCTTAGTTATGATCTGGCACTTCTCTAAATCGTCTAACCGTTGAGAAAGAGTGCGGGGACTAATGCCTTTTAAGGATCTTTCTAGCTCACTAAAACGCTTGGAACCGTCAATCAGATCGCGCAGAATCAACGCGGTCCATTTATTACCGATAACATCCATGGCTGTAGCTACACAGCCTTCTTTTGGTTCTACTAGAGTGTGATCAGTCATTTCAATACTTTACATTGTATAGCAATGGATCTATAATCTTACTATATAAAGTATATCACTAAATAATACTTAAGTCGGGAGGACACATGGAGTCATCATTTGGTAAGGTAGCTAGCGAAGAAGAAATTAATAAGACTGCCGAGGCCTTAAAGGCTAACGGTTTCGATGTAATAATTGTAGACAGCAAAGAAGCCGCCAAGGACACGGCTATTAAGCTTGTTCCTAAAGGCTCAGAAACATTTACCGGAGCTTCAGTTACGCTTGATGAATCAGGGATCTCTGAAGTTGTTAATGGCCCGGACTATGATTCAGCTAGGGCTAAAATGATGGCTTTATACAATGAGCCAGAGAAGGCTCAGGAAATGAAGCGCGTTACGGCTGCTCCTGACTACATGTTGAGCAGCGCTCACGCCCTAACTCAGGACGGCAAGATAATGGTTGCTTCCGCCAGTGGAAGCCAGATTCCATCAGAGGCCTACGGCGCAGCCCACGTAATCTTTGTAGTAGGTGCTCAAAAGATAGTTAAAGACTTAAACGATGGGCTAGCTCGTATACAAGAATACGTGGTTCCTCTTGAAGACAAGAGGGCGCAAAAAGCCTATGGCACGGGCACCAACTTTAGTAGATTATTTGTTTTAAACAACGACAAGCCAGAACGCACCACGGTCGTAATCATCAAAGAGAAAATAGGCTACTAGATTCTCTAACGTTTATATAGAAAATTGTCAGCTTAACAGCGATACCTATATAATGGCGATTAATGATTGATACAGATAAAGATCGTATACCCAGTAAATTACTTTGGGTGGACTTGGAAATGACCGGTCTTGATCCGAGTAAAGACGTTATTTTAGAAATAGCTGCCGAGGTAACTGATTTTAATTTCAAAACTCTCGCCAGTTACGAAGCGATTATTAAGCAGTCCGACGAAGTCTTGGCCAAAATGAATGAATGGTCGGTATCTCAGCACGCCGCTAGTGGTCTGACCGAACGAATTCGCACAACCGGGCGGCCAGAAGAAGAAGTCAAACACGAACTTGTTGGATTTATTAAAGCTCAGTTTCCCGATGAACCTGCAATCTTGGCCGGTAATTCGATTCACAATGACCGGAAGTTCATTGATCAGTGGTGGCCAGAAGTTGCTGACTTATTGCACTACCGCATGCTCGACGTTAGTTCCTTTAAAGTACTAGTCCAAGGAAAATTTGGTCTGACATTTGAAAAGAAGAATACTCATCGAGCCTTTGATGATATTCAAGCCTCGATAGCCGAGCTCCAATTTTACTTAGAAAAATTTCACGAACTACTGGATAGACGCGGCAAGTAGGGTAGATGATCGACCAAAGTTTTGTTGAGCGTACTGTAATGGCCCTGCCGGACGTTGCCCGGACCTACCCCTACGATAAAACAACGGCTGTCTTCCAAGTTAATGACAGAATGTTTGCCTTGCTCAATGAAGGAACCACCCCTGTTAGACTGAGTCTTCGCTGTGAACCTCAACTGGCCACGCTACTGCGCGAAAAATACGAAACTGTGATGCCAGCTCATAAGTTGGATAAAAGGTTTTGGAACACCCTAATACTAAGCGGCCAGTTAGGTGAGGACGAAGTGAAAGACCTAATCAGGCATGCCTATGAAGTCGTCAAGCTACCGCTTAAACCTCTAGGCTAAATTCTGAGCGGCAGCAGTCGATTCTGACTGAAGCAGAAGAGCTTGTTTATAAAAACCGTTAAGCAATGTTTTTAGACCAGAGCTGGTAGTCGCCTTATATGCATTTTGTAAATCGGCTACGTAAAGGTTAAGTTGGGTCTGTTCAATCTGGACATAGGTTGAGTCGTAGGCGCCAGTCGGTTTAGAGTTAGTTAACTGAGTAGCGATAATCGTACTATCTTCGGTAGTTTGACTAAGGCTTAGACCCGTGCCTTTCGACTTTAAAAACGCCAAGAACTGGGTTTCAGCACTAAGAGTGGTTACATAGGTGTTCATAGCCAGATTCTTTACTAGTTGAGTCTTGGCACTGTTATTGGCCGCCATGGACATGTTAGATAGTTCGGACTGTTCCAGGGCTACATCTGCTAGAGTTACGATGGCACCTTTTCCGGTATTGGAAATAATTGAAGAAGCCACGGCTGCTAAGATTACCAGGATAAAGACACCACCGACCACTACAATAATTCGCCTCTGTACGGAATTCCCCTGTCCTAATATATTTTTTACAGGGCTGCCATCAGTTGGTGGCTCTGCAGCATTAGTAGGTCCGTAGGCATTATCCTGTGGTTGCATAGGTCTATTAAATCATAACCGGCTTCATGTACCCAAGAAGTTATGGCGTACAATAATGGATAGATGACGAGTGCGGTTGACGAGGTAAAGGAACGATTAAACATAGAAGATGTTATCGCTCAATACGTGCAGCTAAAACGATCCGGCCGTAATTTTAAGGGGCTAAGTCCATTCTCTAATGAGAAAACAGCCAGTTTTATAGTTAGCCCTGAAAAACAAATATGGCATGACTTTAGCAGCGGCCGTGGCGGTAATATGTTTAGTTTTGTCATGGAAATGGAAGGGTTGGATTTTAAGGGTGCCCTCGAGCTCTTAGCCCGGCAGGCTGGCGTCGATCTATCCAAATACCAATCCTCCAACAGCGGTAATCAGGCTCGAGAAAAGGAAAGACTCTATGAACTCATGGAACTGGCAACCAAGTTTTACCAAACTCATCTGACCAGAAGTAAGGCTGCTTGGGACTATGTCTTCACCAAACGCCGCTTCAGCAAGCAAACAATACTGGACTTTCAGATTGGCTACGCCCCAAATACTGGTACGGCTTTAGTGGATTTTCTAACTAAAAAAGGATTCAGTAAAAAAGAGATGTTAGCAGCGGGTATTGCGACTGATCGCTATAGTGGTCTTTCGGATATGTTTAGGGGGAGAATAATGATCCCGCTGGCTGATTCGACAGGACGAATAATCGGTTTTACCGCTCGACAGCTAGAAGATGACAACAGCGGCCCCAAGTACATCAATACCCCGCAAACTATTCTCTACGATAAAGGTCGCCATATCTTCGGCCTACATCTGGCCAAAGAAGCGATTAGACACAATGACTATGCCGTTATCGTTGAGGGGAATCTAGATGTTATCGCCAGTCACCAAGTTGGTGGTAAGCAAGTTGTGGCCACGGCTGGTACGGCCCTAACCGAACAGCAACTTAAGGCCCTGAGTCGGCTTACTGGTAATATCCGGTTAAGTTTCGATTTAGATAATGCCGGCCTCAAAGCGAGTGAACGAGCCATTCCGATTGCCAGTCGAGTTGGCGTCAGTTTGTACATGATCACTATTCCGTCCGGCAAAGACCCTGATGAATTAATCAAACAGGACCCCAAGTCTTGGATAGCGGCTATCGAGAAACCAAAATATGCCGTAGATTGGTTAATCGAACGCTATGCTCAGATCATCGATATAACGACCGGCCCAGGAAAACGGCAGTTCACCGACATAATTGTCGATGTCGTAAGTAAACTCAGTGATCAGGTTGAGAAAGAGCATTACCTGGGTAAACTAGCCGACCTATTGGGAGTGACGAGGTCTGCGCTTAACTCAAAACTAACTATGCAGGGCGATCTAGCTGCTCTGAGAAAGCCCAAACAGGAGTTCGTCCGCCCCGATCAACAAACAGTCGAGCGTATCAAGCTGCAAGATCATTTTTTATCCCTGACACTAGCCAGACCAGAACTGCGCAAGTTTCTATCAACCATCAGCTCAGATATGTTGGTTGAAGAGCAAGCCGATAAAGTCTTTTTATTTCTTCGGGAAAATCCCACCTATACAACCGATTCTACTCTAGACAAGGGGTTGCAATCTGTTGCTGATTACGTTAAAATATTAATATTACAGTATGAGGAGCTCTATGCAGGGCTGGAACCATTGGAACTGCATTATGAAGCGAGCCGCCTCCAATCACAACTAATACAACACTACGTAAAAATACAGAAACAAGGTTTAGCTTCTCGCTTACATCAAGTTGATGAAGCCAAAACCTCTGAATTACTTGAAGAAGTAAGACAACTCGATAAACTATTAAAGACGAACAAAGGAGCAATGCATGACTGATGATAAAGCAACGCCTGCTGAATCGCAGGTTGACGACCTCGAAGAGGTAAAGCAAAAGTTGATAGATAAGGCTAAGAAAGAGGGCCGTATTGATCAGCGTGAAATTCTAACTGCCATTACCGACACCCCAGAACACGTTGAGATTCTCGACAGCCTGTACACCGAACTCGCGGATGCCAATATTGAAGTAACTTCAGACCCCGGTAGCGCCGAATTGGCTGACGACTGGTCTGTCGAAGAGGAAGAGGAAATAGCTGTTAATGACACTAGTTATCTAGATGATATAGCTGATGATTCAGTACGACTATATCTTCGTGAGATCGGTAAGATACCGTTACTTTCCGCTGAGGAGGAGCTAACTCTCGCACAGCGCGTGGTGTCTGGTGATAAAGATGCCAAAGACAAGATGGCAGAGGCTAACATGCGACTGGTCGTATCTATTGCTAAGCGCTATGTTGGCCGTGGCCTTGACCTATTGGACTTGATTCAAGAAGGCAATACCGGTCTACTTCGGGCCGTGGAGAAATTCGATCCGGACAAAGGTTTCAAATTTAGTACGTATGCTACTTGGTGGATTCGCCAGGCTATTACTAGGGCTATTGCCGACCAGGCTCGAACTATCCGTATACCTGTTCATATGGTGGAAACTATTAACAAACTTCTTCGAACTCAACGACGTTTGACCCAGGATCTGAACCGTGAACCAACGAGTGAAGAAATTGCTTCGGCCATGGAAATTGAAGTCGAAAAGGTTGAACACATCATGAAGATTAAGCAGGATATCAGTAGTCTTGATGCCAGCATTAAAGATGATGAAGAAGAATCCGTTCTAGCCGACTTCATAGAGGACGAAGAGACTATTAGTCCTGAAGAATCGGCTACTGGACAGCTGATGAAAGAACAAATAAAAGACTTACTCAGTGCTCTAACTGATCGCGAACAGAAGATTTTAAAGCTAAGGTTTGGACTTGAGGACGGTAAGTATCATACACTGGAAGAGGTAGGCCAAGAGTTTAGTGTAACTCGCGAACGAATTCGCCAAATAGAAGCTAAAGCACTGGCCAAATTACGTAAACACAAGGACGCACGTAAACTGCACGATTACATAAAGTAGACCTCTATACATGGATGAAGAAATCAACATTGTCGGAATTGCCGGGTTGCCTAGAAGCGGTAAAGACACACTAGCTGAGCTGTTTATACAGGAGGGCGGTTATTATGGCGTATCTTTCGGAGATATTGTCCGTAATGTCTCCCGTGTACGCCATAAGGACTCCCAGGACCCTATATCTGTAGCTAACATGACCGAAACTGCTAATTGGCTACGTAGTACACAGGGACCTGACTTTGCTTTAAAGCAGGCTCTAACTGTCTACAAAGATGCCAAAGCCCAAGGCGGGACTTACCCGGGGCTTGTAGTATGGAGTATCAGAGCTCCGATTGAGGTTGATTTTATCATTCAACATAAAGGTGATCTTATTTGGGTGGAATCCAATGACTTACTTCGCTATCAACGTGCCATGCAATTTATGCGAGAGGGCGAAGCCAAGCTTTCGTTGGAAGAATTTAAGGCCCAGGAAGCTCTGCAATGGGAGCCACAGCCCGGCTTACCGGAATCGGTTCAGATGAATATCTCCTATGTTAAGGAGCATGCTACACAGCGACTGGTTAACAACTACGAGGACATTAAAATGTTCCATCGGTCTGCTCAAGAACTTATCGAACAGCTAAAGCAAAAACACACCAAGAGCTAGCCTCATCAGAGCTCATGGGACGCCCTAGGCTAGGCTTCAGACCGACTTCCAAACCTTTGATTTAGGATTCTAAAGCAACTAGACAAATATTATAATATTGTTATAATAGTATTATGATACAAAGTATTCAAAAGATCATTAAGATAGGTTCTAGCGTTGGTGTCACTATCCCAGCAAAAGA
>CAJCIR010000015.1 GCA_903970425.1 Chlamydiota bacterium
CGAAAGAGCAGCTTCTTAGACTGCGTCTTCTAACTCACTCAACTCAACACAATATTCAAGTACATCACGGACGTATTTAGGTGACCGCGGCGCGTCTTCATTCTTAACTAATCGTAGTAGAGCTTTTGTAGCTCTTAATATTCGCGGTGTTCCCTCAGGACTTCCCTCGCTGAAGATATCGTCGGCTATATCTTGAACATGATCGGCTACTTCATCAACCCCATAATCTGCAAAGTCACGTTGCATCCGACCAATTTCTACTAATCTTTGCTTGCTTGATGCAGCTACTGGCCTAAAGTATTCTGCAGTAAACTCTTCAGCAGCTTGTACTTGCCATGGACTTAGATTGGCAGCATATTTTTTGGCAGCCGGACGATAGTAGCCTAGGTGACGCGATTCCTGTTTGAATACTGGTTTGATTGCTGTTCGAACAAATTCTTCCTCATGCATTTCGGTCATAATATTTCCAATAATAGTGTATCCACCGGCGGTATATCTCTCATGCATAGCCCCTCGTGACAGATAATTGAGCATAAAAATATCTCGCATCTCAGGTATATTTTTCGACAATACTCCACCGATTCTAAATGCGGACATATTCTTGTTTCTATTAATTTTGGGTAAGGGTAATTCGAGCGTTTCAAGGACCCTACCAAATAGAACCGAGTGTTGTCCCTCTTGAGCATCCCATGAGGTAAGAAACTGAGCTGTATACTCATCAACATCTGAGATCAGAGTTTCTACTTGTCGAACGTTAAGCGAGACTTCGCCCTCCGCTGTATAGAAATACGAAAAAGTGCGACCTAGTCTTTCTCGCACAGCTTCCGGCCTCTTAAATTCAAAGTTGACCGTTGTTAGGTCTATTGGAGGATCCGCCACAACTTTTGATAAGTGATTTTGTAAGCTTAGATCATACCATCCTAAAGTTGTGGATGTCTGTGATTGTTGTTCGCCAGTTCTCATCTGTACATCTCTATATAGCTACTATTAAATCATCCGACACGATTATGGTCCATATTTTAATCTAGATAGTGTTATGCTGGAAACATGAGTGGGCTTCAGCGACAAGCATTAGGTATTAGTATATTAGCGTCTTTTGTGGCATTTTTGGATGGTTCTGTGGTTAATGTTGCCCTACCGGCTATTATTCGTCATCTCGGCGGAGGGCTAGCTATTCAGCAATGGATTGTTGATGCATATCTTTTGACCCTAGGATCTTTGATCCTCTTGGCCGGTTCTTTGTCTGATATCTTTGGCCGCAAGCGAATCCTAATGGCTGGGCTCTTGGGATTTGGTACTGCTTCTATTCTGTGCTCCATCGCTCCAACACATAATTTCTTGATTATAGCTCGCGGCCTCCAAGGTATCGGAGGAGCATTATTGGTTCCGAGCTCACTAGCCATAATCATCTCTAACTTTAGTGGTAAGGAGCAGGGTAAGGCTATTGGAACTTGGACCGCTTGGACTGGAATCTCATTTCTAATAGGACCGCTATTTGGCGGTTATATAGTAGATGCATTCAGCTGGAGACTAATCTTTGCTATCAACATTATTCCCATTGCAGTTTGTATATGGTTGTTGGCTAGGCTTAAAGTTTCCAACAATACATCTAAATTAAAATTAGATTTGACTGGGGCTCTGCTATGCAGTCTGGGATTATTTGGAACGGTGTTTGCATTTATCGAGCAGCCAAATTATGGTTGGTTGAGCTTGGCCATTTTGTCGCCATTAATAACAGGAATACTCCTACTAATTATATTTGTTGTCTACGAAAGTAAAGTTCCCAACCCAATGCTACCTCCTTCCTTATTTAGTGTGCGTAACTTCTCCGCCGGTAATATCTCTACGGTCGCAATATATGGTGGACTATCGGTTGCCACATTCTCGGTGGTTATATTTTTACAAGAGGTTGGTGGCTACTCGGCTTTTTATGCAGGATTTTCTCTTTTACCAATTACTATAATTATGTTTATTCTATCCCCACAGTTTGGAAAACTCGCCGGCAAATACGGACCGAGACTATTTATGACGGCAGGCCCAGCGTTAGCTGGAGTTGGATTCTTGTTAATGACTATGGTTAAGACTCACGTTGACTATCCCACTGAGCTACTCCCGGGAATTCTGAGTTTTGGACTGGGTCTCTCTATGACCGTTGCTCCATTAACGTCAGCGGTACTCGCCGATGTAGATAAGAGTCATTCTGGGATAGCTTCTGCTGTAAATAATGCCATCTCAAGAATCGCTGGTCTTATTGCCATAGCAGTTATCGGAGTTATTGTCGGAAGCAAGATAAATATAGTAGGTTTTAAACACGAGATAATCTTCACGGCGGTGTTGCTCTTTATCGGTGGTATTAGCTCAGCGATAGGGATCAGAAATACTACCCGACTAAAGGCTGCAAATCCAGGAACGTAGGAAATATTAAGAAGTTTTCTTGGCCAGAATCTTGACCCAGATTGTGTAACTCAACTCAGTTTTACGCCAGATTTCGCTTCTAACTAAATAAAATTTCTGCTCTTCTAATTCTTTTATGAAGTCTTCCATTTTCCAGTATGAAAAGAATCTTCGATATTCATATCCGTAATCATCTTCTATTAATGTCCCCTCACCCTCTCCGCCCTTTACAGCGATATGTACATAACCATTTGGCTTTAAAACTCTACTTATCTCTGATAGGACTTTGGAAATATCTCTCTTAGGTATGTGAAGCAATGAAGCCTTTGCAAAGACCCCATCAAAACTATCATTATCATAGGGTAGCTTTCGCATATCCCCTTGAGTGAAGGTCGTTTTGGTGTTTAGTCTTCTGGCGATTTCAAGTAAATCATCAGACAGATCGAAACCCTCTACTATTAACCCCTTTTTAAGTAGTTTTGCTGTATCAAAGCCCGGTCCACAACCTAAATCAAGGACTTTTGAATTCTTTGACAATGCTTCCGCAAGGTACTTAATATAGTCGTTATCCCACGTATCCTTGCCGTGATCCACTACATAGTCTTTGGCAATACGATTATAAGTATCTCTTAAACTATCATCCGACATGACAGAATTATAACAATTAAAAGAAACACTGTCTGTCCGTGGTGAATTATTTTTTGGGCTTTAGATTCTTTTTAATTGGAGTGTTTTTCTCCCAGATAAAGTAAAGACCAGCTAGAATTATTACGTAAAACATTACATCCGAAAAGAAGGCCACTGGCAAATAAGTTGTGTGATTTTCGCTACAAGATATCGGCGGTACTACGTATTCATATCTGAACGGCCACCCCTTCGCTGCAACTTTTAATGGCCACGAAACAGTACCTAAAAATATCTGTCCATTGCAGTCGCTATTTGGTTCGGGACTGGGTGTCGTATTAACACTTAGCCCCGATAATATTCCTTTTGAAACATAATAATTATTATTGTTTACTTTATTATTAAACGGGACATAAGTTTGTTTGTTGGAGACGGTAGTTAGCTTACCTGCTACATTGAACGTATTGGAGTATGCCTGTGAGATGATGGTAATAAGTATTGCAACAAAAATAATCCCTAGTCTTACCAGTTCTGCTTTTTTTATACTGATATGCATAAGCGAAATTATAACACTACGCCTATCCTCGTTCTGACAACACCTAGAACTATTATTTATTAAGACCCATCAAGGCCTATTCTATAAGCACTATGAAAAAATATCCTTATTGGAACTATGTTGTGGGTGTTTTTGTAGCCTGGGCGATAGTTATACTAATAGCACATCATTATATTAGTACTAGCAGATTTCATAATCTCCTTGTTTTTGGTTGTGGCTTCTTGCTTGGTGTTATAGGAGCGAGTATTGCACGAAAAGTTTATAAATAGTTTTTAAACATAAATAGTGATTTTCCGTATACGTGCGCTTGCGCACAGTCTTGAATAGAATTCATGTGTACTCTTAATTTATGGACATAACTTCCATATTCATTCATAACTCAATGTTTAAAAGGTAGAGAGATTGTATCTAATAATCAGGAAAGGATATAAAGTGTCTAGAACTAAGAATCCTAGAACAAAAACAACTAATTTAAATGAAAAATACAATGAGTTTCTATCAACTAAAGGCAACCCTAAAGATAATGCCTCAAATCCACTTAACTTATTTGATGAGTCGAACATTGAGGACAGGGCATGGGTAAAACTTGCCAAAGTTTATATATCCCGAAAAAAGAAGGAAGTTGCTAGAACTTAAAAGTTTAGAACAGAATTTATTGCTAAGCTCCAATACTTATTGGGACTCAAACAGCCTTCACGCTTAGCTTGCCCACTATGTGTTGTCTAAACAGTATTAAACTCGATATAACCGTATTATTAAATAAGATGTAGATTATATAGGTTAAGCTTGTCCAGTTATAATCTGTGAGTGCCACAATTCCTAGAAAAGCTCCACACCCTGATATAGCAAAGGTAGTCGCCGTTTCTTCATTGGGACTAATCCAGGCGTGTCTGTAGGTGGGAAATGAGCCGACAAAGTCGATTGTTACTGTTGTGATAACAGCCGCAGCGGGGGTGTCAAAAACATACCAAAATATAAACCCAGTCAGAGTAGCAATCTGGCATATCCCATCAAACCTCGAGTATTTTGCGTAGCCGTATTTAAGACCAAGTATTACCACGCTTAGTGTGGCCGTCGTGCTGGCGGTCGAGAAAATTGCTGTTTTGTATTCTCCGGCCGCAAATTCAGCAATCGTTGCTACTAAGTTAAGTAATGCCCATGTTATCCAAGATGCTATATTTGGCTTAGTTTTACCCCTTAATATATTTCTAATGTAGGGGATGACAGATCCAACTGTAAGTAAGACAGAGCCTAAAAGTAGATATTCTTTCATTTAACCTAAGTATAGATAAAGACTACTCAGATTTACGAGAAGAATATTTTCTTAGCCCTAAACTTATCACAAATAAGCTGATCACACATGTAGCGTAAATTCCAACCGTTTTCCAAGGAGACCTAGCTAATGGTACTCCAAAGCCTGTTTCGGGTGCAGTAACGCTCGATGTAGAAGTCGTGCTTGTACTTGTACTTTTGTTTGTGCTGGCTGATGTAGCGCTACTTATTGTGATGCTGTAGCTTGGATCGTCCTGGAAAGTTCCTGCGGTTCCTATATTGTCGTATGCCGTTATTTCGAAATTGTACGTACCAGGAGAAATTGGAGTACCACTTATTAACCCAGTTGACGAATTCAAACTTAGACCGGGCGGCAGTGAGCCACCTGTTACGCTATATGTGACTGTACCTTGGGCATATTCTGATGTTAGAGTTTGGCTATAGCTCTTACCAATTGTGCCACCATTAAGCTGACTGTTATTAGTCATAGTGATGAAGTTATATGTTAGTACACGGTTATTCTCTTGATCAGGTAGAAATAGCTGATTGTCAGTTGGATCGATCGCAAAACCACCAGCTCCATAGTATGTGTAAGTAATTGCGGTTTGAGATGTGCCAGCATTTAGTGTAGAAAAATCTGGCTGACCGATAACTGCATATGCATTTTCGCCATTACCGTTTGTTTGTAGTGTTGACGGTGAAACGTCAAAAAGCATGATCCTATTGCCATAATAATCTCCAACAAAAAGAGTGTTATTACTAGGGTCATAGCCTATTTCCCCTGGCGTATCGAGTCCATTTTGACTCGTCGAATCACCGGTGCTAGTAAAACTGGACTGCCCAAGAACATAGCTGGCGTTCTCTCCATTGCCGTTAGCCTG
>CAJCIR010000016.1 GCA_903970425.1 Chlamydiota bacterium
ATCTGAATGTTTCAGAGGCTAGTCTATTAGTTCAAAGATTGCATGACCGAATTAAAATACATCATGATGTTGATGTAGTTCTAGCCCCACCTTTTATTGATCTTCAACCTATTAGTCTACAAATTGATCATCGCAAGTTTCGTCTAGCTGCTCAAAACGCCTACTTCAAAGACCAGGGAGCTTTTACTGGAGAAGTTAGCTTCACAATGCTGCGTGAACTGGTCGGCTATTGTATTATTGGTCACTCTGAGCGCCGATTATATTTTGATGAAAGTTTGGAAATGATTCGCGACAAGGTAGCGGCTGCTGTGCGCAATGAAATTGTGCCGATCTTGTGCATTGGTGAGACGAGTCGCGAACGGGAAGCGGGTGAAACCAATCAGGTCTTGCATGATCAGCTAACTACAGCTGTTAGCAACTTGACGTCTATGGAGATAGAAGACATTGTTATAGCATATGAACCAGTTTGGGCTATCGGCACGGGAGTAACCGCTAAACCAAAACAGATCGAAGAAGCGATTACATATATTCGTAATAACATTGCTGAGCTGTATGGAGAAAACGCAGGTAAAAACGTTCATATACTATACGGAGCGGGAGTTGAACCTGAGTTTGTGGGCTCCATTCTCTCGCTTAAGTGTGGCGTAGACGGTTTGCTAGTGGGCGGGGCCAGCTTGCACTATTACAAGTTTGCAGGTATTGTGGCCGCAGCAGAACGCGTTCAAAACCAACGCTCTAAACACTAATTAGATAATGTCTGATCCATACACCAACCCAACTCCTGGTAACCAGAAATTTTTTGATGTTGTTACACCTGGACAGTCTGCCCCTCAGCCGCCTTCAAAGCCGATAATTACCAGTAATCAGACCCAAGTCGATCCGATGATGTCTCCGGTGCGAGCACCGCTGCCAGCGTCGGCTCCTGCTCCAATGCTTGAACCAGCTGACATGCCAATCCGACCTACGGCACCACCACCGGTTGAATCTGCAGACGATCAGGTTCCCCACGATGCGCTGCCAACCGGTAAACGTCATCGTATTCGTTTGATGCTTCCGTTGATAGTTGGCATCTTGGTATTGTTTGTCATTGTTGATCTTTTAATTGACGCTAACGTTATACATACGTCAGTCATGCCTCTCACTAATTTTTTCCACCACCATTAGCACCTCTATCTTGATACAATAGTAGGATGGCTAATGAGGACATTCTAGAGGGGTTGAACCCCGAGCAACGGCGTGCCGTGGAAACCACTGACGGTCCTCTGCTCATTCAGGCTGGCGCCGGAAGCGGCAAGACTAAGACCCTAACTCACCGCATTGCCTATCTGATTGCTAATAAACGTGCAACACCCTACAACATTCTCGCGGTGACATTTACAAATAAGGCTGCTAGAGAAATGCGAGGAAGGGTGGCAGGCCTAATCGGCGATAATGCCCAGAGCCGAAGCTTTATGCCTTATATGGGGACGTTCCACTCTATTTGCGTAAGGTTGCTTCGACAAGACGGAGAAGGTGTTGGGATACCTAGAAACTTTGTTATTTTTGATGAATCTGATCGTCTCAGTGCAATTCGACGCGCCAACAAAGAGTTGTTGATTGATGAAAAAAGCTTTCCTCCTAGAGTTATTGCTAGTCTGATTAGTAGTGCGAAAAACGAAATGGTTGGGCCTGAGGAATATCAGAACAATACTTCAAGTCCAGCGCAAAAAGTAACGGCTAAAATCTATCCACTATACGAAAAGATCTTGCACGATAACCGAGCATTAGACTTTGACGATCTAATCAATCGAACCGTAACTATGTTGTCGAGCCAAAAGGAGATTCAGAAAAAATGGCAGCAACAGTTTAAGTATGTAATGATCGACGAGTATCAGGATACCAATGCGGCCCAATATAAATTAATCAAACTGCTCACTGGACCAGAAAACAATATCGCGGTTGTGGGTGACGACTGGCAAAGTATCTACAGTTGGCGAGGCGCTGATTTTCGTAATATCCTCAGATTTGAAAAAGACTACCCCAAGTGCACAGTTATTAAGCTGGAACAAAATTATCGTAGTACAAAATCTATATTAGACGCAGCTCACGGGGTAATAACCAAGAATCAACAACGCTCTGATAAGAAACTATGGACTGCGGCGGGCGATGGACTGCCAGTCCAGTTACTGCAGGTGGGCAGTGAGCGAGCCGAAGCAGAGGCAATTATCAGACGAGTTAAGAACGCGGTCGATATTGGCTCAAGGCACTACCGCGATTTTGCTGTTTTGTATCGAACCAATGCCCAAAGTCGCTCTATAGAGGAAAACTTTATTCACCACGCTATTCCATATCGAGTAGTAGGCGGAACTCGTTTTTATGACCGTAAGGAAATTAAAGATCTTGTGGCCTATCTTCGTCTGATTTATCAACCTGAGGACCAGGTTAGTTTTGAGAGAATAGTTAATGTACCTACCAGGGGTGTTGGTGCCAAGTCTTTGGAGAATTTCTACAACTGGCAAGTAAACAGTGGATACAGCCTGAGCCAAGCACTTAATGAGGTTGATCAATGTTCTGAGCTGACTGAAAAAGCCCGTACCGCACTGAGTGAACTAGGCGATACGTTAAACACTTTACATGAAGTTGCTGAGGAAACTCCTCCCGCTGCTTTGATTGATTCATTGATCAGACGAATTGATTATATGGAATATCTCAACGATGGCACACCGTCTGGAGAGTCTCGCCAGGAAAACGTCAAAGAATTACTCAGTGTTGCTCAAGAATACCAGGATCTCGGATTAGCTGGTTTCCTAGAAGAGGTAAGCCTTATCAGCGATATCGACCAAGCTGATATGAGTAGTGACAGCGTCACACTTATGACCTTACATGCCGCCAAGGGCCTGGAGTTTCCAGCAGTTTTTATGGTTGGAATGGAAGAAACAGTTTTACCCCACAGCAGAGCACTATATGATCCGTCCGAGATGGAAGAGGAACGTCGACTGTGTTACGTAGGAATGACCAGAGCGTGCGAAGAACTTTATTTGATTTGTGCCAGTAGTCGAATGCTATACGGCGGCATGCAACATAATCCACCAAGCCGATTTCTTAGCGAAATAGATTCTAATCTGGTCAACGAATCTGGTTATGAGCTATACGACAGCCCTGAGCCAACAAACTTCACTATTAATAACGAACCACGTTATGTTCCGGAACTCAGTGAGGGAGACGCCGTTCGTCATCAACTTTTCGGCGACGGTACTGTCATGGAACTCGACGGCGAAGCGGCGATAATTTACTTTAAAGGCAAGGGAACTAAGAAGTTAAATATAGCGTTTGCTCCCTTGGAGAAGCTTTAGTGAAGAGAATCTCAATAATTGTTGGCAGAATTTTTTATTGGTTGTCATGGCCAGCAGCTATCTTATATGTCTACGGTAGCAAGCGTACTAGATTGCTGCTCATGAGTGGTGACAAAGTTCTGGTCATGAAGGGATGGATTAATAATGGTCAATGGGGGATTCCAGGTGGCGGGCTTCACAAGAGTGAAGATCCGGTGATTGGTTTGATCAGAGAGCTTAGAGAAGAAACAGGTCTAACTATAGATCCTAAAGCAATTAAGTTTCTGGGCGCAAAACCGTTTAAAGACAAAGGATTCAATTTCGAGTGCCATTACTTTTACTGTGAACTCTCACAGAAGTTGCCTGCTAAACCCCATCTAGAGGTTCGGGAAGTCACCTGGATGAACCTAGTCGATCTTAATGAGCACAACGCAACACCAGATGTCCTAACGGCTATAGCATTAGTTAGAGGTGCCTAAAGTTTGTTAGAATGTAAGTTGGCTTTTTGCCCAGGATTTAGACCATTGACTTGATTAAGGCATAACTGTTTGATTCTTGCGGGACAAGCTACTGATTATGCTAAAGAGACTTAGACGTTATAAAAGAAAGTATATTGTTGCTCAGCGTGCCCAGGCTCGCAAGCTAAGAAGAGCACAAAAGGCTCAGACTCGCCGTTTTAATAGAATTCGTTCGCATCCTTTTGTTCTGCCGATCGCTTTTCTAATAGTTTCACTTGGAGGGTTCTCAGCTTTCATACTATCTCCTAGTGGACAATCACTTAACGTCAACGATACTAAGATAGTCATTATCACGGATGCCGGTAAACAAGACACTGTTCCGACTAAAGAACCGACTGTCGGTGCCCTATTGCATAGCCTAGCCATTACTATTCACCCGGGGGACGTCGTCGAACCAAATATAACTACACCTATTACTCAGGATGATTTCCGTATAAATATCTACAGAGGTCAGCCGGTTGAAGTAGTGGTTGGCGATCAACATACTTTTGCATTTAGTGCTGCGACCACACCTCGAGCCATTGCTCAGCAGGCCGGGATCACTGTCTATCCAGAAGATTATGTGAGTGTTGTCCCGACCGGTAACTTTTTAACCGATCAAGCAATTGGTGAGCGTGTAGTCATAGATCGAGCAATACCAGTTAATATCAATATATTTGGCACCCAAACCGTTATTCGCACTCACGATAATACAGTCGGCGAACTACTTGCTGATAAGCATATCGTTCTGGGGTCTGGTGACAGTGTGGTGCCTGACCCATCAACGGCAATCACGACGTCTACCCAGATTTTTCTAATTCATAAAGGTACCCAGATTATCACAGTTACGCAGTCTATCCCTATGACTGTTCAGGCTATACAAGATAGCAGTCTAGCTTACGGCACTTCGGCCGTGGTGCAGCAGGGCAGTAACGGTACCGAAGTATTGACGTATCAGGTTAACTTACAAAACGGTCAACCAGTAAGCCGGACCCTGCTTCAAACTGTTGTTACCCAGCAGCCGGTAACGGAAATAGTGAATCAGGGAACCAGCCTAAGCGGTATTAAAGGTGACATGTCACTAGCTGGTATAGCTCCTGAGGACTACCAATATGCGGACTACATTATCACTCACGAGTCTGGTTGGTGTACTGATAAGCTACAGGGCGACATTGGTTATTGTCCGGTCACCCCTCCGTCATATATACCTGATGACTTAGGCTATGGTCTATGCCAAGCAACACCAGGCTCGAAGATGTCTAGTGCTGGTGCGGACTGGGAGACTGACCCAGTCACACAACTGGAATGGTGTAATGGCTATGCAACCTCAAAATATGGCGGCTGGTATAACGCCTATCTGCACTGGACGGCATACGGTAACTGGTAGTATGGATAATAATTTGCTAGGAAAAAAATCTCTTGGCCAGCATTGGCTTCATGACGAAG
>CAJCIR010000017.1 GCA_903970425.1 Chlamydiota bacterium
AGGCCCCAAAGCCTATCCTTGAAAAAGCTAAGAAAGAAGACGCCGAGGCAGCCAAGAAGACTCTTGAAGACGCCGGCGCAACTGTTGAATTAGCTTAGTTTCAAGCTAAATTTATAACTAGACTAATCTAAGTGACATAACATTAACAATATGTCATAATATATGTTTATAGGTATTCCTATGACAGATATTTTAAATACCAGTCACGGGTCGCAACAAAGCCCTGTAGAGCCATCGGTTTACGAAGTTCCAACTGAAGAGTTACTATTGGCTAACATCGTAGCTTTTGCGGTAAATCCGGCGGAACCTCAAGAACGTGTTAGTGCTGCTACAATTCTCTCAAACTACGAAGATAGGCCTAAACCAGCCTCAAAAATCAGGCTATATGGCACGACGGTTCTCACTGGAGTAGTTTCAGTTGCAGCATTTGGTCTCGCGCTTGTAAAAGAGGGACTTCCTCGTCTAGACCACGATACCGTTAACACTTCAGTATTGCCAAACCATTTACCTCCTGCTGTGAAGCGAATGTTACCAGACATTTTTGCAGTTATGGTGCAAGATTACGATTCAAATATGCAGGATGATGATGGAGGTACTGCGATTAGTTGGACTGGTTCTGGAATAATGCTAACCCCCGAACTCGGTCTGAGTGCAGGTCATATGTTTGACTTGGGTACTAGTAATACAGCGGGGCAAAGTATTCCTATCCGTGGTATCGATCAATGCAACACTGTATCTGACTATACCGTTAACGGGATGGATCAGGTGCACAAAATAGTATCGAGCTTCGTAGGTGACGATACCGGAAACATACCAGACGTAGCTTTATTGAGCACCAACGCCGATAAGCCGACTACACATCTAGCACCCGTTACCATAAGTCGGAACTTAGTAAAGATTGGTGAACCTCAAATTGCGGCTAACTTTGAACCATTACCAGATGGAGAAGTAAGATTCCCAACGATTAAGAACGGTAAATATCATTCACCAGTACCGGGTACTCCAGCTGTATACCCTGGTGTAGTGACCAGTTTATACAGCAACGGCGACTTTGAAGTAACAACTGGATATAAAAGTTACTACGCTAACAATAAGAACTCTAAATTCGGAGCTAGCGGTGGCGCAGAATTTAACCTAAAAGGTCAATTAGATGGTATAACAGTTCAAGTTGCTACATCGGGCAATGGCAAAATATTAGATAAAACAATAGTCCAACCTATTAATCAAGCTTTAATCGGCAGGTTAGAGTCCAAAATGAGCGATACACGGTCTTGTCAAGGTGATGCGTAAGTGGTATAACTTTTCCACAGATTTTAGTAACACTTTTGACTTGACAATAGAAAAATGATAGGTTTAAAAGTAAGTGTCCCTAAACAAACACTTAAAGAGGTGAAGAGACAAAGATGGCAGACGTTCCTGACAAACAAATCAAGAGACTAAGAGCTCTTATTCAAGAAGCAGAAACTAATCTGGCTGCCGCTAATGAATTGCTAATGAGTCTTGTTGGTGAAGATGTAAGGGCAACTACATCCGTTAAAGAGGAAGCTCTTGGAAAAGTTGTTGAAGGAGTCTTTGATGGTCAGAATATGGTCGGTAGTGACGGTAAAACTTACCCCGTACCGGCCAACTATGCTAGTAAGTCTAAGCTAGTTCAAGGCGATATTCTAAAACTAACCATCGCCGATGATGGTGCATTTTTGTACAAACAAATTGGCCCGATACCACGAAAACAAGTTGTTGGTACTCTGAAACTTGAGGGTGGACACTACTTTGTGGATGTTAACACCAAAAATTATCGTGTTCTACTTGCCAGCGTAACCTACTTTAAGGCCAAGCCTGGCGACCAAGTAAGCGTCAACGTACCTGAAGACGATTCTAACGCCGAATGGGCAGCACTAGAAGCAGCGCTGTAGTTTTTACTCCCCCTTGATTTGAGTCCCAGCGAGTATAATAGAAAGACGCATGGGACAAGTTTTATACCGAAAATATCGGTCCAAGGATTTAAGTGAGGTAATTGGGCAAGAACATATAACCACTCCATTACTACACGCCCTAAAAAGTGGCAAAATAGCCCACGCCTATTTATTTAGTGGACCTAGAGGCGTTGGTAAGACCAGCGTAGCTAGAATTCTAGCTTATGCCGTAAATGGCTTGCCGTACGACGATAGTAATCACTTAGACATTATTGAAATTGACGCTGCCAGCAATCGTCGTATTGATGAGATTAGGGATCTACGCGACAAGGTTAACATTGTACCAACCAGCGCCAAATACAAGGTCTATATAATCGACGAAGTTCACATGCTGACTCGGGAAGCTTTTAATGCGCTGTTAAAGACTCTAGAAGAGCCGCCAGAGCACGTTATCTTTATATTGGCTACCACTGAAGCTCATAAGCTTCCAGATACCATTATCAGCCGTACACAACGTTATTCTTTTAAACCCGTTAGCAGGGAAAAGGTTATTGAACACCTTCGCACAATTGCAAAAAAAGAAAAGATTAAGATAGACGACGAGGCGCTAGGTCTAATAGCTGATCATGGGGAGGGGTCATTTAGAGACAGTATTAGCCTGCTTGATCAACTAAGCCACCAGGATAATACAATTACTCTCGGAGATGTACAGATAGCCCTGGGTATAGCACCTCTCGAGGCTGTAAATAATTTGATTGATGCCGTGGCAAAGTCTGACTTGGGTCTTTTGAATATCTCGTTATCTCAATTATATGAGCAAGGCTATCAAGCTACTATTTTGGCTAAACAATTGGCTGGACGACTCAGAGAAGACCTAGTGAAAGAAACTGAAGCACTTCCCAGACAACTTACTCTTACTATACTAAAAGAGCTACTGGAAGTGCCGGTCTCAGCTAATCCTGACAGCTTGCTCGAGATTATCCTGCTCGATGCAGCTTTTCTCGGGATGGTAGAAGTAGAAGCCAAAGCTATCAGCGAAACGCCAGAAAGTAACCCTGAACCCTCAGAAGTCATAGAGGCACCTGAACCTAAAGAGAATGCCAAACCTCAAAAAAAGGATTTGGCTCCAGGAAAAAAAGAATTTAATGAAGCTCTTTGGCCAGAAGTTTTAGCAATTCTCAAAACCAAACACAATACCTTATATAGCTTTCTTCGCATGGCTCGACCTGAGTTTACCGACACAACCCTAGAACTACACTTTGCATTTAAATTTCATCAGCAACGAATTAATGAGTCAAAGAACAAGCAAGTCATCTTAGATACCATCTATGAATTGAGTGGAAAAGACATCGAACTTACCTGTAGTTTTGTTCCCGGTACTAAGCCATACGAAATAGCTCCAGACAGTAGCGTAGCTATTGATGAGATCGATTCAGCTAAGGACCCTACACTAGATACCATAAACAATATTTTTGGTGGCGGTGAAGTGCTAGAATCATAGAACAACGTATTTTGGGGAATGGATATGGAACCGTCAACGGCTAGTTTGCCGCCACAAAATCTAGAAGCTGAAGCTTCACTACTGGGCGCGATCCTAATAGACAGTGACGCGATAGTTAAAATTGCCGATACTATTTCTGGCAATGACTTTTATGATCCTCGTCATCAGCGAATATACGAAGCGGTAAT
The DNA here is from genome assembly GCA_903970425.1 of Chlamydiota bacterium. Lineage (GTDB taxonomy): Bacteria > Patescibacteriota > Saccharimonadia > Saccharimonadales > UBA4665 > CAJCIR01. Next base: position 3,603 of record CAJCIR010000017.1, read on the forward strand.
ATCCTTATATGAAAAGCATCATGCAATTGATGTTCTAACACTTAATGATCAGCTAAAAAATACTGGGTTTTTGGATGACATTGGAGGCCCTAGCTATCTAACCGAGTTAACTAACTTTGTGCCAACAGCTGCTCACGTTGAACAATACGCCGAAATTGTTGCCCAAAAAGCACTGCGACGTCGATTAATAAAGGCCTCCCAAGGCATTGTAAGTCTAGGGTTCGATGAATCTAAAGTATTACAAGAACTAATAGAAGAGGCTGAAGCAAGTCTATTTGAAGTTAGCCAACAACATATAAAACAGGATGTAGTTAGCCTAGAATCGATTTTAACAGAGAGTTTCGATCGCTTAGACGAGTTGCACAAAGATAAGAATAAACTACGTGGGGTACCAACAGGTTATGGTGATTTGGATGCTATGTTGGCAGGACTTCAACGTTCAGACTTGTTTATATTAGCAGCCCGACCAAGTATGGGTAAGACGGCTCTGGCGTTAAACATTGCCCACAATGTTGCCATACAATCTAAACAAGCCGTGCTAGTTTTTAGTCTAGAAATGAGTAAAGAGCAGTTGGTGGATAGGCTGCTGGCTATGGAATCTGGTGTCGATGCCTGGAATCTTAGAACTGGTAACTTAAGTGATGCAGATTTTGAAAAGATAGGGCATGCCATGGGGACGCTCAGCGAAGCACCTATGTATATTGACGATACTCCTGGAATCACAGTTGGCGAACTCAGAACACGTGCTCGACGCGAAGCCCACCAAAGACCACTGGGACTTATTATTGTTGACTATCTTCAGCTTATGAGTGGTAGTAGATCCAGCGGCGACGGCAATAGAGTTCAGGAGATATCCGAGATATCCCGTGGGTTAAAGGGGATTGCCAGAGAGCTAAACGTACCTTTAATGGCTTTGAGCCAGTTGAGTCGTTCAGTTGAGTCAAGAAGTCCGCAGATACCCCAACTAGCCGACCTCCGTGAATCTGGGTCAATTGAGCAGGATGCCGATATCGTAGCCTTCTTGTATCGTGAAGATTATTACAACCCTGAAACAGAACGGAAAAACTTTATAGATATACTAATTAAGAAACATCGTAACGGACCGACTGGGGGCGTTGAGTTGTTCTTTGACCGCGACCACCAAAAGTTCAGATCTCTAGACACAAAGCATAGCGATAGCAGCGTAGGCTTAGACTAAAGTGTTATACTTCTTGCTAAGATGATGTCTTCTTTTCGTGGTTTTTTTGTCCGTTATTGGAACTCTATCTTACTTACTATTATAATGCTGGGCTATCTGGGCTGGTTAACCTTCTACAGGTTATCTTCACTCACTCCATCCTTTACTAGCGCCGAATCATCCGTATCATCACAAGCTCTCTCACTCAGACAAATTTTAAATAACTGTGTGAATGGACCTTATAAGTTACTGCAGTTTCTAGTCCAACGATACACTGCTAACACTATCTTTTTCGACCGCCTAATTTCGGTGCTTATAGGACTACTAATAATACTCGTTTTTTACGTCATCCTACGATCAAGATATCGTTATTACGTAGCATTTTTCGGGACCGCATTGTTTGGCAGCTCAACTTGGTTCCTACATGTTACTCGTTTGGGAACACCTGAAATATTATTGATGAGTGTTATGATCCTTATTTGGGTCGGTCTTCATCTTCATAAAACCAAACACCCGGAACTATCAGTTTTCTTCTCAGTTATTATCTGCGGCCTAATACTTTACGTTCCCGGTATGGTTTGGTTTCTAGCGTTTGGATTTATCTGGCAGCAGGGATATCTCACTAGAGTATTAGATGATCTGCCAGCATGGTTTAGGGTATTTATAATATTATTAGCCGTTGCTTTAGTTGCACCGATTGGGTATGCTGCCGCTCACAATCCTAGAATACTAGAGTCTTTTGCTGCCATCCCAGGCCATATTTCTAGCCCCACTCAGTATCTTAGAAATCTCTTGGAAGTACCGGTTAATATTTTCTTCCGAGGACCATCAAACCCAAGTATCTGGTTAGGACGTCTACCACTGTTGGATGTCTTTACTACAGCTATGGTGGTATTAGGTATCTACGTCGGCTATTTACATCGAAAACTTGAATTCAATAGGCTACTACTTGGTTCGATAATACTAGCGACTGTTTTAATAACCATTAATGCGGGGGTCACTATAACTGTTTTAGTGCCTCTAATATACCTGGTTGCCAGTGGTGGTATAGCGGAATTAATCGGCCAGTGGTTGAGTGTCTTCCCCCGAAACCCTCTCGCCAAAAGCATAGGTATAGGACTATTAACACTAGCTATAATTACGGCTGCATACTATCAAACGACTAGATATTTCGTAGCATGGCCACATAGCACAAACACGGCTATTATTACTCAACAACCAACCGACAGTTAACCCCATACAGAAGTATCCACAGATTTGCTACAATATAAGTAGTTAATAAGGAGTAATCTGTAATGAGTAGATTTGATCAGGCCAAGATGTTGATGAAGGTCAAGAAGATCCAAAAAGAATTACAAAAGCAAGTAATTACAGTTGAGAAGGGTGACGGAGCTGTAAAAGTAGAGATAAATGGTGAACAGAAACTAAAAAAGATACATATAGATCCTGAATTTGTCGATCTAGATGACATTGGACAACTAGAACGTTGGGTTGAAGACGCAGTCAAAGATGCCATCCAAGAAAGCCAAAAGATTGCCGCTGAAAAAATGCAGCCCATGATGGGCAGTCTCGGCGAATTAGGTCTATAGACTGTAAAGGAGAACATGCAGGTATTGCCTCCAGCCCTCAGTGAGTTAATTGATGCCCTTGGTAACCTCCCAGGTGTTGGTCCACGCACCGCTGAACGATACGCCTATTTTCTGGTCCAGAATGATCCTAATGTTGAACAGCAGTTAAGCAAGGCCTTAGGATCAATTCATAGTCGTATAGCCTATTGCCCCAGGACATTTGCACTGATTGAAGCAGGGCAAAAGCTTTCGCCTCTATATACTGATCCTAGTCGAGACAAAAAAGTTATAGCTGTTGTGGCCTCGCCATTTGATATTGTAGCGCTAGAACGAACTAGTCAGTACCACGGAACTTATCATGTTTTGGGTGGTCTAGTGTCTCCAATTGATGGTATAGGGCCAGATCAGCTACATATTAAAGAACTTATCAAAAGAATCGATGAAGACGGTGTAGTAGAAATTATTTTAGCTACCAATGCTAGCGTTGAGGGTGAGTCAACTGCACTATATATACAGCAGCAACTAGGAGATCGAAAGGTTAAGATCTCTAGACTCGCCCGCGGATTACCTATTGGTGCTGATCTAGAATACACTGACCAAATAACTCTGAGCCGTGCTTTGGAAGGACGTACGTTGTTATGACAAATATCGAAGGATCCGATAAACTCAACGATTTGATTAAGAACGCTCAGAAGATTCTAATCATTCAGGCTGACAATCCAGACGGTGATAGTCTAGGTAGCGCATTAGCTTTGGAGCAAATATTGGGCGACATGGGTAAGGAGCCGCTTTTGTACTGTGCAGTAGATATTCCTACATATTTAAGATACTTAGATGGTTGGGACCGAATCCAAAAAGAAATTCCAT
>CAJCIR010000018.1 GCA_903970425.1 Chlamydiota bacterium
CCACCTGTGCCAGCCGAACAGTTCTACTATGATCCAGAAGAATGGCTTCAAGCCAACGACCAAAGTACTACTACCTATGAATCTATTTCTAGTCTTCCTCCAGTCCTCTAGTTATATTAAGTTTTATGAATTTGGATTATCTGTTGCGTCACAGGGTAGTTCTTATGCTATAATCAGGCCAATATGAGTCTACTGAGTGGGGTATCAGCATTTTTCGGTCTGGATATCGGCACGACGGCAGTACGTTTGGTAGAGCTACGCGGCAGCTATCCCAAAACACTGGTGAAGTATGCCTTCATTCCTATAGACTCAAAAATCGCCATGAGCGACTCCAAGGCAGATCAACAAAAACTGGCGCAAGCTATTCGTGAATTATGTTCCCAGGCTCGAATGACGACTGAAAATGTGGCTGTTGGCATTCCCTCAGGAAGGGTCTTTACAACGGTTGTAGATATTGATCGACTATCTCCTAGTGAGTTGTCTAGATCCATCAACTACCAAGCCGACTCACTAATCCCAACGCCACTGGCTGAATCAAAGATTGACTGGTCACTACTTGGCGACTCGCCGACCGATAAAGCCAAGGCAGAGATACTCCTATCTAGCGTACCCAATAAATTCGTGGAAGAGAGACTTGATCTACTAGAGTCAGTTGGTCTTAATGTAATTTCTTTTGAGCCTGATAACTTGGCTCTGGCTCGAGCAATGGTTGCTCCTGGAGTAGCCACCCCTCAACTGGTCTTAGATATTGGAAGTAAAGGTACCGATCTGGTTATCACTATGAATGACGCCGCACATTTAACTCGAGCAATTCCTACTGGTGCTGAGGCGATAATTCGTTCAGCAGCACAGAACCTGAACATTGATGACAAGCAAGCTGAACAGTTTGTCTTCAAGTTTGGCTTGAGTAAGGACAAAGTCGAGGGGCAGGTTTACCAAGCAATTATAAGTACCATTGATCTACTAACCACTGAAATTGAAAAGTCGATTAAATTCTTTGAAACGAGATATCAGGGCCAAAAAATAGATCGCATTATAGTAACTGGCGGCGCCTCGGCCATGCCAGAGTTTCCTCTATACATCGCTAATAAGTTTGGTATTAATGTGGAGATTGGTAATGCTTGGCACAATGTCTCGTTTGGTGCAGCACGTCAGAATGAACTTCTAGCAGTCTCTAACCACTTTGGTGTAGCTGCAGGCCTAGCGGAGAGGACAGAATGATCCAATTTAATCTTTTACCAGACATTAAGCTTAAGTACCTAAGAGTACGTCGATTGCAGCGACTGGTTATGCTAATCGCCGGATTAATCAGTGGAATAGCACTGGCTGTGTTTATTTTCCTGGTCTTCTTAGTATATGTATGGCAGAAGGGTACCATTAACAACATTAGTAGCCAAATCGCGACGCAGAGTAAGCAGATTGAGGATACCTCAAATCTAGATAGAGTCTTAACTGTTCAAAATCAGCTAGCTTCGCTACCATCAATCGATGCCGCAAAGCCGGTTACTTCTCGTCTATTTGGTTATATTAACCAACTTACCCCGGCAAATGCCACTATTTCATTATTAAAAGTCGGGTATTCTGCTAGCACGGCTGCTAGTACTTCTGGCGCAACTGCTAACGAACCTCCTAATACAATGACTATAACTGGCGGGGCTGATACCTTAGCGACTGTTCAAAATTTTGTCGATACACTTAAGTTTACGAACTATACTACGGCCGCAGACTCCACCTCTAAGCCTGCTTTTTCCGATGTAGTATTAACAGCATTCACAGAAAGTACTGTCGACAGCGCCACCTATACAATAACTGCTAGTTTTGATCCAGAGCTCTTTAGCGAAGCGTCTGTTCCGACAATAACACCCAGTATTCCACCCGGGAGCACAACTCGGGCTCAGCTGGAACAACCAACAGACCTATTCCAAAAGGCTCAGCCAACCGCGGGTAGTAATAGCGGGGGCAACCAATAGGGGGTTAATTATGGCGACAAAAACATCACAGTCAAAGCGTGTACTAGTAGAGAAAGCCAATCAGATGATTGTAGTGGTCACTGCCGTAGCAGCATTCGTGACAGTTTTTTCCCTGGTTGCGGGTAAAACTTTGATAAACCAAGAGTCCTACCAAAATAGAATAATTACTGCTAAGAACACTGCCCTAAAACAACTGAAAACCGATGTAACAAATGTTGATAAACTGGATAATTCTTATGAGACTTTCGTGAGCAACCCCACGAACCTTTTAGGTAGCGATTCAACGGTTGCTGGTGCTGATAACGGCGATATAGTGCTTGATGCGCTACCTTCTCAATACGATTTCCCAGCACTAATATCAAGCGTTGAGAAGGTTATTAATGACAATGGCTTAACCATTAATGCTATATCGGGCACTGACTTAGAGTCGAGCGAGGGGAGTAATAGTAGTAGCATAAGTCCGAAGCCTATTGCCATGCCATTTTCGTTTACGGTTAATGGACCATACCTAAATATTTTGAGCTTGGTCAGTACGTTAGAGAGTTCTATTAGACCTTTCCAGATCCAAACAGAACAGATTAGCGGAAATCAAACTGACCTTAGTCTTACGATATCAGCCCAAACATACTATCAGCCAGGGGTAAAATTTAGCATTTCGTCGGAGATTATAAAATGAAACAAAAAGACTTGGTTACAATAATCGCCATTGTTTTCTTTAGTGCCGTATTTTCCTACATTATATCTGGAAAGATTTTTGTAACACCGACTGCTCGCCAACAGTCGGTAGAGGTTGTGCCTGCAATTCCTGCTAACTTTCCTCAGGCGGACAGCAAATACTTCAATAGCCAAGCTAACGACCCAACTGAACCCTTTGATGTTGGGACTAATAACAATACTGCTCCACCATTTACTGCATCCACTCAATAATAAAGAAAAGGGGAACGCTATCTAATGAGTGTCTTATCCGCGTCCACAGAGCAGCAAGTTGAAGATAACCTGGTAAAAGAGGGAATACTAAACTCTGCTGAGCTTGATGACCTCAAACACAAAGCTGAAGAGAAACATACTCCGCTACTGAGCTTTTTGGTCAGTGATGGCCATATCTCTGACGAGGTCTTAACTAAATCTATAGCCCATGTAACTCAAATACCTTACGTTAATCTGAAAAGCGCCCATATTGACCCTAAGGTTCTTGATCTTCTACCTCACGAGATTGCCGAGCGTTATATGGCAGTTCCGCTTGGCGAGATGAACGGCAAACTGGTAGTGGCTATGCTGGATGCCGACAATGTTCAAGCCGTTGATTTTTTGTCTAATCGAATTAATCGAACTCTCAAGGTCTATGCTGCTAGCGAAGGCGGCATTCGCCAGGTTCTCAAACAATATGAAACACATATTGGTAAAGACGTTATGGGCGAGATTACCGCTCTGGATGATCTTACCCAAGCGGCTGGGGAAGTGGAAAAAACCACTCCAGGTTCCAAGAAAGCCCCAGCTCACAGTATAAAAACTATTGTTCAGGATTCACCTATTAGTAAGGCATTGTCTACGATTCTCGAGTTTGCTGCTAAGAATAGAGCCAGCGATGTCCACATTGAACCACTGGAAAATGCTCTTAAGATACGCTGTCGAGTAGATGGAATACTACGCGAGATTATGAAACTTCCTAAAAGTGCAGAACCACCATTAATTTCCAGAGTAAAGATTCTAGCTAATTTGAAAATCGATGAACATCGTATCCCTCAGGATGGCCAATTCTCGATAATGGTTGCCGGCAAGGAAATAGACTTACGTATTGCCATCTCACCAGTTATTTGGGGTGAACAAGTTGTTATCAGGCTGTTAGACAGATCCGGCACCAGTCTTAAATTAGAGGATATGGGCTACGTTGGTAGAGGCCTGAGGTCAATTAGAGAGGGAATTAAGCAAACTAGTGGCATGATCTTAACATCTGGTCCTACTGGATCGGGAAAATCAACTTCACTGTATGCGCTACTCCAAGAGATTAAGTCAGATGCTATTAATATCGTAACCCTTGAAGATCCGGTCGAATACAAGATGGAGGGGATTAATCAAATCCAGGTTAATCCGGAGGTAGGCTTAACCTTTGCAACTGGGCTTCGCTCAATTCTACGACAAGACCCTGACGTCATCATGGTCGGGGAGATTCGAGATAAAGAGACTGCCGAACTGGCTGTCCAGGCCGCTCTAACGGGACACTTGGTTTTTAGTACCTTGCACACTAACTCTGCGGCTGGCATTCTACCTCGACTATTGGACATGGACATTGAGCCATTTCTGATTGCTAGTACGGTAAATACTGTTATTGGTCAGCGACTGGTCCGTAAAGTCGCTGCAGAAAACGAAACATATTCAGCTACTCCCGTAGAAGTTAAGGCTATTCATGACACCGTAGGCACTCTTCTACCGGAGAAACCAGAGCAACGGGCAGCTGTTGGTAAAGATCTTGGTTTTGAGGCCTTGCCACTTAGGGGTGATAATGCTTATACTTTAGTCAAGGGTGTCGACAGTCCAGACAGCCCGGGCGGATTTAAAGGCCGTATGGGTATATATGAAGTATTTAGCGTCACTGAAAAAATCCAGGAGCTTATCTTGAAACGCTCCTCAAGTCTGGAGATACAAAGAGTTGCGCAAGCCCAAGGCATGGTAACCATGCGTCAAGACGGTTACTTCAAGGCTCTTGCCGGGATAACGACCGTAAACGAAGTTAATAGGGTAGCAGCAGTCGATAATGATTAGGTGAGATAAATATGCAGGCACAACCAAAAATTGAAATATTACTAGAAGAAGTTGTTAGAAAAAAAGCTTCAGACTTACACCTTCAGGTGGGTTTGCCACCAATGATTCGTGTTGACGGAGCATTGAGTCCGGTAGCAGGCACCGATCCTCTAACTGAGGAGACGGTGGAAACTCTGGTCTTTAATATCTTGGACGATGATCAGAAACAGATACTTCTAAAAGACAAAGAGTTCGACTTTAGTTTTGCCTTTGGCGACATAGGTCGTTTTCGTGTTAATGCCTTTCATGAGAGGGGCAACCTAGCAGCAGCTCTGCGTCTAATACCTAATGAAATACTATCCCTTGAGCAACTCGGGATGCCTGCCATTATTAATAAGTTTGCTGCATACCCACGTGGCCTAGTATTAGTAACCGGTCCAACTGGTTCGGGGAAGTCCACAACTCTAGCTGCCATGATTCATAAGATTAATCAGGAACGAGCCGAGCACATTATTACTATTGAGGACCCGATTGAATATACTCACCGTTCTAAGAAATCAGTTATCGTACAGCGTGAAGTTCACTACGACACTTATTCATTTACAGTAGCTCTTCGCTCAGCCTTGCGTGAGGACCCAGACGTTGTATTGATTGGTGAGATGCGCGACCTAGAGACTATCTCTAGCGCAATAACCATTGCAGAAACTGGTCATTTAGTTCTAGCTACTTTGCACACCAACAGTGCGGCACAAAGCGTTGATCGTATGGTCGATGTTTTCCCACCTCACCAGCAACCCCAAATACGAGCCCAACTTGCCAACATATTAATGGCGATTGTCTCTCAACGACTAATTCCGGCTATTGGTGGTGGTCGCATCGCAGCTGCCGAAATCTTGACTGCCACTCCAGCAGTACGCAATATCATCCGTGAGGGTAAAACACATCAGCTGGAGGCAGTTATCCAGACTGGATCAGAGTTTGGTATGCAGTCGATGGACAAGACTCTAGTGGGGCTGGTTCACGGCGGCAACATAAGTTATGACGAAGCTCGAAACTTTGCTGTGGACTTAGATGAACTAGATCGGCTGATGAGGGAATAGTTAATGCTAAATTATACTTATACCGCACGAAACCCTATCAGTGGTGAGAAGGTAAAGGCTGAAGTGCAGGCTCAGAGTGAGCAGGATGCCTTTAAGTTGCTTCGTAAACAAAATCTAGTACCTATAGATATAAAGCTTGAAGGTAGTGGGTCAACAAGTTTCCTAACGGCGCGATTTCACAGGGTCAAAACTAAAGACAAAGTACTGTTTTCTAGACAATTGTCTACTCTCATTAATGCCGGCTTACCAATTATCCAGAGTTTAAGAAGTGTTTCGCTACAATCTAGTAGCAAACAACTAAAGGTTGTGGTCAATGAAGTGATTAATGATGTCGAGGCTGGACAATCTTTATCTGCGGCCTTAGCTAAGCACCCTGCGGTGTTTAACCAAGTCTACATTGCCATGGTCGCTTCTGGAGAGACCTCCGGTACTTTGGATAAAGCCTTGGATCGCTTGGCAAATCAGCAAGAAAAAGATGCCGATATCATAAGTAAAGTTCGGGGGGCCATGGCCTATCCAGCAATTATCGTTGTAGTGATGGTCGCCGTGGTTAGCTTCATGTTAGTTAAGGTTCTGCCACAGGTTCAAATTTTATATGCTGGTCTTCCAGGAGTATCCTTGCCTTTAATAACCCGCGTACTTTTAGCTATCTCAAGAGCACTAATTCACTACTGGTGGATGGTTCTAATAGTCTTGGGAGTACTTATTGTCGGTGGTACCCGCTGGGCCAGAACACTAGGTGGTAAAAGAGTAGTTGACAAGATAAAAATGAAAGCCTGGCCAGTAGGGCCGTTGTTTATGAAGATGTATATGGCACGTTTTTCTCGTACTGCTTCAACACTTGTAGCCAGTGGAGTTCCACTTATTCAGGTCTTGGAAGTGACTAGTAAAGCCGTTAACAATGTCTACGTTGAGGACTCTATTAAACGTGCGATCGAGAAGGTCAAAACGGGTAAGGCATTGAGTGAAGCACTAACTAATGACCCCAATTTTCTAGAACTGGTGCCTAACATGCTCAGAATTGGCGAGCAGTCGGGTTCAATGGAAGATATGCTTGGTAAAACTGCTGATTATTA
>CAJCIR010000019.1 GCA_903970425.1 Chlamydiota bacterium
TCTTCCGATCTGTACTTATTACTTGGGGAACCTGTCAGAGAGGTGAAAAGAGAACTTGGTCCATGCCAAATATTTGTAAGAACAATATCTTCAATGAACGAGCTGTGCTAATGAGCATAAACAGTTTATTGTGATCAGTGGAACTATTGGTCTGGGGTTACTTACAGATAGCGGTAAGGTTCTGAGCATTGCGGGCCCTTGGGGAGGGATCTTGGCATTTAGTACCGTAGGAATATGTGTTGCTTGCATAATGCAAGGGGTTTCCGAGATGATCAATTATTGGCCAATATCTAACGCTCTTGTGGAATTTGTGAGCTCTTTCGTAGATAAGGATCTCGGAGCTATTGTTGGCTTTGCATACTGGTGAGTAAGGGTCATTATCTGGGCGATTATGTCTGATTAATTGGAAAGGTGCTCTTATTCAATTACTTTTGCAACACTCATTAGCGCCGCGACCGGCATCGCGGGATATTGGTCATGGCAACCAATATGGCAGATTCCTGTGTACAACATTTTGCTTCCAGCTGCTTTGATATCTATCAACCTAATGGGGGTCAACGTAAGTTGAGAGCTCCCAAATACATGTGAATAGTTTCTAACCCAAGGAGTGGTATGGAACGATTGAGGCTATTTCTGGGAGCATGAAAATTCTGCTTCTGGTTGTTACATGCATGTTCATGCTGGTAGTAAATTTTGGAGGTAGGTATTCAAAGCCCCGTCAATAAATATGTAAGGGCTGAGATATTCAGGTGCAAATAATGATTGGATTGGGTTTAAAAGTAGGAAATCCCTGCATATAGTGGACACATATGCTAACATTACTTGAGATATGAAGGCTGGATTCTGTAATGACCCTACTGTGGCTGTTAATCCTGCTGTTGCTGTTTTGTAAGTATCTCCGCGCCGAATTTATGATAGATACTCATTATTTTAATACTTAATAATCACAGAGTGGCTATTCCTATTGCTACTTACGCTTTCTGTGGTGTCGAAATCGCCGCTATAGCAGCTCTAGAGTCAGCAAATGCACGTTCATTACGATTTCCACCTACTCGATATGTCGCACTAGTCATCCTCGTCGTATATTCAATCAGTATCTTTATGTTTTACCTCAACGTTTCATGGAGAGACCCTTTGTTAATATCTTTACCAAAAAGAAGCTTTAGTCCGTCTTCTATTGTCATGATAGCTGCTATAAACGCCAATATTCCGACCCTTCCAGGATTTTTGAACGGGTGCTTATTCATGGCCGTGATTAGTTCAGCGAACACTTCTTTATATGTTGCATCCCGGACCTTATATGGGCTAACCAGGGGCTTTTCGCCTAACGGGTCGTGGTTCGAGCGATGCCTCTACAAGCTTGGGACAACAGACAAAAGAGGCGTTCCAGCTTTGGCACTATTTGTTTCGGGAACAGTATTTGGTATCTGGCTTCCATTTGTTCATTCTGCAAGGAGATATAAAGATGAAGCAGTAAGTTGTGAAATACCAATAACTGTTTCCTATCTAATAGTCTATAGCTGCAGGAAATATTGTCTGGAATAGCTACAGTCGCCATTGTTATTGTATGGGCAGTTCAGTGTGTTGCTTACATTCGATTTCGGAAGTGGTTAGCTGCTTCTCTATTCTTTTTACATAGAACCGACTATTAATACCATGTAGGCTCTCGAAGAATAAGTTCAGTGTACTACAATACAAGCCTGAAAAGTTCTTCAACAGCTTGCCGGACAATAACGATCCATTAAACCGTTTCCAGCCTTTAAATGGATGGATCGGTTTGATATTTTGTCTACTTACTATTGTTATTTTCAGCAGTGCCAGTTGGTGGGATAGAGGAGAGTCTGCTCGAAGCATATTAGCTGCATGGATAGGCGTGAGTAGAATTTTCCAGTGTGGCATTTTTCGGTCTAACCTATGATCAGCCTGCAGTGCTATTCCTTATTTGGACTTTCAAGAAATTAATTAAGAAGAGAGGGTTAGTAGAACTTGGTATTGATCCCGGAATCTTGATAAAGGAACTTCGTCGGCTGGACAATCTAGTTTCAAGTGATTACAGCTAAAGTGAGACACTGTTAAGAGGCCTGGGATCTAAGGGGTGTGGTTACTGTGATGTAGTCAAAAATCGTAAGAATTTTCATAAACAGTTAGATGTTATTGAGCGTAGATAGGAGAAACGTAAGTATTTACGTCGTATTATGCTTGAGAGTAGAATATTTGCGAGCAGTTTTATAGGGGGAATCTACAGTTTAATAATATAAGTACGCTGGCATAATACGCAGAAAATAACGGGAGGTAAGCCTAGTTCCAAACTATGCTTGCCTTACAACTTTTATCATTAAATATCCAAAAGAATCCATTAAAAAAGTTATTTTAGATATATATTTTAAGAACACTTTTAATAGAAATTATAATTTAAAATATTTTTTAAAAATGTAAACTATTTATAACTAGGTAAAGGAGACTACCTACAACGCCATCTACTGCCTTAAGGATATAGACAGAGTACAATACTCATAGCCCCGCAAGCTCCTAAAAATATGCACGGCATATTAACAAAATTTATATACGGTGGAAGAATCGGATGAGACAGTGAGAAACCAGCTTTTGAGTGCTGTA
>CAJCIR010000020.1 GCA_903970425.1 Chlamydiota bacterium
TCTAACTATATCGTGGCGCAGTTGGTCCTGCATTTCCTCAAACATACGCTGGGATTGTCTTCGATATTCAACCAAAGGATCGCGTTGGCCAACGCTCATCCAGTGTATCCCCTCGCGCATGTGATCCATGTTCTCAAGATGTTGCATCCAGAGGTTGTCTAGGATTTGTAGGTAGATATCTCGTTCGATTTTACGCATAATTTCGGGAGTAAAGCCGGTTTCACGAGTCTCGTATAACTCTCTAGCCTCTTTGGTCAGCGTATCTTTAAACTTACTGGCAGTTGCCTCAAACAAACGGTCCAGTGTTACCTCTTCAAACGGGAATACTTCGCGTACGACGTCTTCAAATTCTTCAGTCATTTTATTAGGTGAATTAGCTAGCTCCTCAGCTTCTTCATCAATCAAAATCTTGATTCTTTTACTTATGTCGTCAGCTTTTAGAATCTCTTTACGCATTGCATAAATGGCTTTGCGGTGTCGGTTCATGACATCATCATACTGTACGACGTTCTTTCTTTGATCGAAATGAAACCCTTCGACTTTCTTCTGAGCGCCTTCTAGACTTTTAGATATAAGACGGTTCTCTATAGGAGTCTCGTCATCGACTTTAAGCCTGTCCATTAGTCCAGCTATCCTATCACCACCGAAAATACGCATTAGATCATCTTCTGTACTAACGAAGAATTGTGTCGTTCCTGGGTCTCCTTGTCGACCAGAACGTCCTCTTAGCTGGTTATCGATACGTCGGCTCTCGTGTCGCTCAGAGCCAAGTACGAATAAACCACCGAGTTCCTTAACACCCTTACCCAATACAATGTCTGTACCACGTCCCGCAATGTTAGTTGCTAGAGTAACAGCTCCTTTTTCACCAGCCTTAGCCACAATTGAGGCTTCGCGTTCGTTATTCTTAGCGTTTAGAACCTGGTGCGGGATCTTGGCTTTTTTAAGTAAGTCACTTAGTACCTCATTTTTCTCAATTGAGACAGTGCCTAGAAGAACGGGCATTCCTTTTTGATTTAAAACTTTTACTTCCCTGGCGATGGCCTTGAATTTACCAGCTTCAGTTTTATAAATGCGGTCCGGTCGGTCAACACGAGTAATCTGGCGGTTGGAGGGTATCTCAACCACGTCTAGCGTATAAATCTGATGAAATTCTTCGCTCTCAGTTAATGCGGTCCCGGTCATTCCTGCTAGTTTCTCGTAAATTCGGAAGTAGTTCTGGAATGAAATGGTGGCCAGTGTCATTGATTCTTGCTGAACCTCCACCCCTTCCTTAGCTTCAATGGCCTGGTGAAGACCTTCGTTATAACGACGGCCCTTTAATAGACGGCCAGTGAATTCATCAACAATGACTACTTCCCCATCAGTGGTTATGACATAGTCTTTATCTCTTTTAAACAAGGCCTGAGCTTTGAGGGCTTGTTCCAAGTGATAAATCGTTCGTATATTCCCTGTCCCGTATAGATTCTCAATGCCAAGGATCTTTTCGACTTTCTCGACGCCAACGTCTGTTAATATAACAGTCTTCCGCTTTTCGTCAGTTTCATAATCGTCCTCAGATACAAGTTGACGAGCGACTTTAGCGAATTGAGCATAGGAACTGCCGCTAGTCATTGAAGGTGCTGAAATAATTAGAGGAGTTCTAGATTCATCGATCAAAATATTGTCCGCTTCGTCGACGATCGCATAGTGCAGTTCGCGCTGTCTAAGCTGATCAACTTCACGCACCATGTTATCCCTCAGATAATCAAATCCGAACTCATTGTTCGTGCCGTAAGTCACGTCAGCTGCGTAGGCTTCTTGCCTAGTGCATGGTCTAAGATGATGGAAGCGTTCGTCCTCGTGCTCCTTGTTCGTAAACTCAGTGTCATAAATGTATGACAGGTCAGCAATAATAACGCTAGTAGACAGTCCCAAAAAGTCATATACCCTTGCCATCCATCCAGCATCACGTTGGGCAAGATAGTCGTTTACGGTGACAACGTGGACACCCTTCCCAGTCAGAGCATTAAGATAAACAGGTAAAGTGGCCACTAAGGTCTTCCCCTCGCCTGTTTTCATCTCCGCGATGCTCCCTTCATGCAAGACCATGCCACCAATAAGCTGGACATCAAAGTGTCTCTGGCCAAGCGCTCTAGTCGCTGCTTCGCGCACCACAGCAAAAGCATCGGGTAGAATATCGTCCAAAGACTCTTTTGCGAGTCTTTTCTTTAGGACATCAGTCTGCTCCCGAAGTTTTGAATCAGACATCTCCTTGTATTTGTCTGCTAGTGCGTTAACAGCGCGTACGCGTTTCTTTAAACGTTTAAGGGTCTTGGCTTGTGGATCACCAAGAACCTTTTTCAGAATGTTCTTCACATCTTCTCCACTTGTTTAGTGATCTTCAGTGACTATTATTGTAACCTGTTCTAGGCAGAAAGGCGAGCCGTTTTTATGGCTTTTTAGGCCAGATTTTCAGCTTCTTCGTTCTTCGCGTTTGGACAGCCAGGCTTTGTGAATTTTAGAGTGTACGTTTTCTGATTTGTATTTAATCAATAAGTTTCTAAGTTTTTCTTCGGCTATATCCACAGCGGCGTAAATATTTATGGAGCTTTCGTTAACGATAATAAGATCGTGAGGAAGATTAAAGGTTATCTCGCAAATCAGCGCACGCTTACCCTTTGCATTACTCTCTTTTAATCTAACCTGCACAGTAGTACTTTCTTTGGCATGACGAGAAAGATAGCGATCAAGGTTTCCTATTTTTTTCTGAACGTATTTCTTTAAATCTTCGTCGAGGTCAAAGTGAATCCCACTAATCACTAAGTTCTGAATCATATTTGCTCTTTCCCGCCCATGAATTCCCTAAGTACTTCAGGAATGATAACATGCCCATCTTGAGTTTGATTGTTTTCTATAATTGCCACCATTATTCGACCAAGTGCGAAAGCTGTAGCATCGTTTGTATGAACCAACTCTACCTTACCGTCGCCATCACGAGTCCGTGTCTTTAGACGTCGAGCTTGATAATCGGTCATGTAGTCTGCTGTGTGGGTCTCTCTGTACTCTCCTTGTCCAGGCATCCAAGTATTTATATCAAAACCACTTGCATTAGCCTTGCCTATATCAGCTGTACATTTTTCTATAAGTTGATACGGAAGACCCAACTGCTGTACCAGATACTCTTGAATGGCAATAAGTAGTTTATGTTCTTGTAGGCCTGTTTCAGCAGTGCTAAACACTTCCATTTCCAACTTATCAAACTGGTGCATGCGAAGAATGCCGTCGTTATCCTTACCGTAAGTCCCCGCTTCTCTACGAAAGCTAGTTGAATATCCTAAGTAACGGATAGGTAGCAACTCAGCAGGAATAATCTCATTCAAATACATGTTGCATAGAGAGTGCTCAGCGCTGGCGTTAAGCCACAGCTCATCATCTGCCAACTTATATGTCTGTTCTTCGGCATTAAGCCGGCTAGTAGCCTCATAAGCCACAGTGTTAACCAGGGCCGGCGGAAGTATTGGAGTAAACGCCTTGGCAGGAACGTTTAGATTATTTTCTTTGATTAACTGCTCAATTACTTGAGAATCGGTGAGATTTGCCATCACAAACTGGATGATTGCAAACTGTAAACTGACCAGGTCGCCTTTAATGTAAGCAAACCGACTGCCTGCAATTTTGGCCGCGCGTTCTTTGTCTATAAAGTCACGTTGCTCGCCAATTTCCCAATGGGTTTTCGGTTTGAAGTCATATTCAATTTTCGATCCCCACTCCTTTGCTATCTTGTTCTCATCTTCACTAGCTCCAATAGGTACGCCATCAAGATACATGTTCGGTACCTTGTAGAGTAAATTACCTAGCTTACCTTCAGTTTCAATGTACAGATCCTGCAGATCATTTATTTCTTCTTTTAGTTTCTTACCCTCTGCTATTTCTTCTGCAGTGGGAGCTCCGTTTTTTACCCTGCCAGATAGTTCGTTACGTTTCCGGTTCAAATCATCTAGTTTAGTAACAACGCCCCTGTACTCTCTATCTAATTTCAACAATTCAGGTATATCCACTTCATAGCCCTTGTCTTTGGACTTCTTGCTAACTAAATCTGGATTTTCTCGAATGAATTGTAAGTCGAGCATGTTCTTATTATACCTAAAGCTACGTTTTTATATTTAGAGCCGCTAGGGTAAGTTCTGTTCTTTTCCTAGCATACCCACAGTACTCACAGTCTAAACCGGGTGCAGGCATTTTTTCTTGCTCCAAACATTCTTTGATCTTATGAATGGTCGGTTCTATCCAATCGTCATTACCAGTATAGCCTATGACTTTCGTACGAAATTCAATTTTATCGAAGAATCCGTCTAGATCCAGCCGTCCATTGGTGTAAACAAAGTAGCCGGTATCGCTGACCTCAAAGCCGTTCTTTCTCAGAAGCCATTGATAGACCTCCATTTGCCTCTTGTAGGAAATCTGCCAGGGCGCATCAAGACTAACTTCGCTTTTCTTAGATGTTGCCTTGTAATCAACCACGATGAGTTCCCCTTGGTCATTAACCCAGACGTCATCGACTGCTCCAAAGATGAGGAGATTAGTCGGTTCGTGCAAATATTGGACGCCAGTGAAGTTCGCTCGCCACTTATCTAAACTCTTGTGAGAGTAAGGAATTGCACTAATATTGTATTCAATCATTAGAGGGTGTGGCTGGCCTTTTGATCTGTAAACGTCGAATTCTTTCTTGAAAAGTTCATCAACAGCCTTGTTAATCTGAAATGGCGGCGTGTCCGGACGGGCAATCTTAAGCCGCCTATCAAGCCAAAAACAACGCGGACATCTAACAAAGTCTTCGATCTTACTACGACTGACCTTAAATGTTTCTTTTTGTCCTGGCTTATAGGGCTGGCTCCGCTCTCTTGAATAGTCTGACCACGCCATTACACTACTAATTATAGCAGTTTAGCTAGATAGCAGCTTGATTAGATCTGAAGGCTTAGTGGCCATTGCAGTTGGATTTTCCTCAGCTAAGGCCCCTGGTCCGTTATATCCCCAACCAACGGCCACAATCCTTATTCCTACCTTATGTGCAGCATGAATATCGCGTATTTCGTCGCCAATATAAAAGCTATGGCCGCCGCTTAGCCCATTATCTTTCATGACCTTCTTTAGGGCTTTTGCCTTGGCAAAAAGTCCTACGCCACCGTACACTCTTTTGAAATAATCGTGCAGCTTATATTGCTTAAGAAATTTCCGGATATTTTTGGGACTATTAGAGCTCATTATATACATGGTGTGTCCCTGGCCATGAAGCTCTTTGATGACTTCTGGCATACCTTTTATTACCTGTACTTCATCCATTCGCTTACCCATATCTCGCTTGCCACGTATTAGCATCACCGGGACTCTCCAGGAGGAAATACCTAGCTCTTCTATAGCTTTATGCACGGGTAAATTACGTAGTTTCTCTAACTCCTGCTCCTCTACTTTGTCCTGCTTACCTGTCCAGCGGCTTACTAACTCAACAACCATTGGAAAGGTGTCTGCGATGGTACCATCGAAATCAAATATAACGTTAGCCATGTTAGAGAACCTTAGCGCAGGGTCCCTGCGAATATCTCCCAGGCCAACGCACTCTGGGCTACCACAGCGAGCATTATATAGGCACGCTCACCATGCAGGTACTTGGACCACTTCCCTCTCTTTTTGTAGGTAAGAAAGGCGTTTACGGCAAAGCTGGCAAATAAGACTAAAAGCGTCCAGTAGATCCAGTAAATAAAGACTGGCTCATGGCCCGTGCCATATACTTTGGAGCCTATAAGATATATAGCAAAGATTATCCAAGGAATTGCTCCAGCAACTAGTCCAAGTACAGGAGCCACCCAAGTGACTTTCTTAGCGGTCTCTATAACCAAGCCCATGCCACTAGCCAGTGCAGTAAGCACAAATACCGTTATTAGGGC
>CAJCIR010000021.1 GCA_903970425.1 Chlamydiota bacterium
CATTGTGAACCATTTTAACGAAGTGTCCTGAGCCTGTTGGGCCGAAGTAATGGTAGCTACCTTCAGGCGCAGTTAAGGATTTTAGTAAAAGCTCTACGGTTTTGAATGCTGTTTCATTCCCGCCGACCATCATGCTAAAGCCATGTTTAAAGCCGAGTATGCCCCCACTTGTTCCAACATCGACTAATTCCATACCCTTTGCTTTGACTCGCTCGTAGCGTTTCTTAGTGTTTCTAAAATCTGAGTTTCCGCCGTCAATAATTATGTCGCCGGGCTTTAACAAGGTTAGCCAATCGTCCAGTTCAGTATCCATGGCTTCTGCTGTAATCATTATCCATAGGATGACTTGCTCACCATTAAAATTCTTTATAACGTCTTGTTTGGTGTAGGCTGCGATGGCCCCAAATTCTTTAACGGCAATATCAACTTTCTCCGGGCTACGATTACGTGCGATAACTTGGTGTTTATCCAGTGCCCAGCGATTAGCTATTTGCATTCCCATTTTCCCTAGACCGTCAATTGCAACTTTCATACCTTATCTCCTATTTGATCATTATATACATATACATCAGGCAATTGCTTAAGGAGCTGTGCAGGCATTTCTTCTAGCGACAGATCCTTATCTCTCAAATTTGTTAGAGGCTCAAGTTTGGTTTCGCCAAATGCGAATACGTAAGCTATATTTACCTGACTAAGAGCCTTTGGTGTCAGGGTGATACGAGTAAATCCTCCGCCCTGATAACTAACTACCAGGTCTTGGCTATCAACTGCTGGTGAACCAGGCAGGATACCGGCAATATGTCCGTCAGTCCCCAGACCAAACATTCCGATTATATAGTCGGCTTCAGACGATGCTTTTTTAAATGCCTTTGAAAAATCAAAAACAGTTTCTGAAATGGATTTGTTTTCTAAAGTTGGTATAAAGGATGCAGCTTCTTCGTTAAAACCATTATCAAGTAGTTGCTGGGCATTAGAATCTGGGTGACCGACTTGGCCGTAACGTTCGTCTCCGAACATCATGGTTAGGTTATGCAGTGGCGCTTCCCTCAGTCTCTGCATAACCACGACGCTGGCTGGGATGCTTGAGCCACCAGTAAGTAGCCAAAGTACCTTTTGGTCAGCGAAAAGAGCTTTACGGATTTCCTCGGCTAGATCCACTTCCCCATTGGCAGCATCAGGTGTCTTCATAAAATGCATACTTTTTACTGTACCTTAATAACCGTCTTTTTGTGAAAACGAGTTTTTACTTACGAAATATTGTTTAGAAACGTGACTAGCTCGTGTGGAGTAATCTCAGCCTTGATGATATAGCCGTCGGCCTGTTGCTCAATATCATCCCTAACCGCTTCGCGTTGTTCTAGGTTTGTGGTGATAATTATTTTGGAATGCATACCAGGAGTTTGTTTTGGGTCTTTGAGTCTTCTGAGCACTTCAATGCCGGTCATTGTAGGAAGCATGAGGTCCAGTAGGATAATGTCATATTTGCCGCTCTGAGCTAGCTCTAAACCCTTAAGACCATCTAACTCCAGCGTAATGTCATAGCCAGCCTTGCTAAGAGCTCTTTGATATAGCTCACCAATAAAATGTTCGTCCTCAATACATAGTACTTTTCTAGGACGAAATGGGGCTGATTGATTATTATCTGGCATCATTATCTCCTGTAAAATGAGTGGTTCTTTATCCAGCCGTGGGCACTACGGACAATGTCCCCATTATCCTGTTTCTTTTGCTCATCAGCAAGTTTGGTGAACGGCAGAACTGTAAAACTAAAGGTACTGCCTTCATTTTCTTTAGAACGAACCCAAATATTACCGCCATGCCCGGTTACTATGGCTTTACTTAAATATAGACCTAGTCCAGTGCCGCCGATCTGCACAACATTTCGGTGACTGCGATAAAACTTATCGAATAAGTTTGGCATGGCTGAGTTTGGGATTCCAATCCCGAAGTCTTTAATGTCAGTTTCCACAAAGCCATCCTTAGTGGCAAACAATTTAATAGCTATCTCATTGCCTTTTCCGTGATATTTAATCGCATTGTCTATAAGATTAATTAAAACTTCCGATATGCTAACTCTGTCGACACCCACGGCTGGAAGATTAGGCTCAGCCTCAACATTAATCTTGACGCCTTGTAGTTGAGCTCGCAGCAACATGTCACGAACTGCAGCATTTACGATATCCGCCCAGTCTTCTTGATGAAGTTTGAACACTAACTGGTCGGCGTCTATTCGAGCGACGTTTAGAATGTTACTCACAAAAGATGAAAGCTGCTTGGCTGAAGCTTTCATCTTTTTCAAGTAGTCGGATAATTCGGTGCTTACTTTGCCTTCAAGTTCTTCTTCAAAGACTTCTATGTAACCACGCAGCAGTGTAAGTGGCGTGCGCAGTTCGTGAACGGCAAGGGCTACAAAACTAATAGCCTGATCATCTTGTGCATACTGTTGGGTATGATCGAACATAGTCAGTAAAATCTCGTAACCTTGTGGGTTGTCTTTGTTGTAATAGGCTGCCAAGTCAAACATGACTGTTGTTTGTTTATCACCTAGTTTCAGACGCACTCGTTGCCAAGTTTGTGAGGTAGTAACAGCGTCGCCTTTGGCTTTACTGTACCAAGTGTCAAAGGTGTCGTTAGTAGTAAATGACAGATCAAGACTTGAGTACAAATTTTTTCCAGTAATGTCCTCAGCACTTACATGTAGATATTTCAACGCGGCCGCATTGGCAAAAATAATATCTAGTTTTTTATTGAGTACGATTAGTGGCAGTGGCAAGCTATCGGCTATAAAGTTGGCCTTTAGGTCTGGAGAGTTGTTCTTCTGCAACGAAACGGACTGAACAACATTGGCTATACGGTAGACGTCATTACATAACTTACTCACCATTAGCTTGCCTAAGTACGTCTTGGTTTGATCAGGCGCCCCAACACCTCCCTCATCGGGGGATACGTGTAGGATCGCTTGTGCGATCAGCTTAGTTGGCATTGACAGAATATAGGCACTCATTAAGCCGATCAGAACAGTAATTATAAGAGATACAATCACTAGGCTTACGAATAGAGTTGTGAAGTCTAAATCAAATCCCTTCTGCCCTATCCACCAGCCAGCGAATATAACTATATTGTTAGTTATCAGAACAGCCAGAATGTGTCTACGAACTTGCCCAGTGAATACTTTAACTTGTTCCACCCATACACCTACTGATAACTTATGTCGCTAGCTGTTGCTACAGCATCAATCCAAGTTTGTCCTGCATCCAATTTGATAGGGGCACTCTGAGCATTGGTGAAAGTAATCTGGGCGTTATTGCTGGTTTTGCTCCAGGTTCCAGTGGTAACTCCTCCGTCTTGAAAGACATCAACTTGCCCGCTACCAAGATAGCTATACTCCGAGTAGTAAGCGCCACTAGAATCTAGGGCTCCCTGTGCCCAGGGCACAACCATAGCAATCACAACTTTAGGACTAATCTGAGCACCGCTTACCTCGTCAGTAAACGGAGCTCCATCTTCAGCTCTATTATATGTGTTGGTAGTAGCGTCGTAAGTGTAGACCGGATTATAGTCGTAGCTTGAGAACGTGAGCTTTATTGTTGTGGCGGTCGGTGTTTTCAGCGGGGCGTCGGCTTTTCGCGGGAATCCAGTGAAGGTACTGCTTGTCCAACCCTTGCTAGCCTCTAATGTGTTCAGATCAGCAATGCTGGTGTAGACATTATGAGGAGCCTGGCGAGTGGTTATGCGAGTGTAGGCACTACTGTTGTAAAACTCGTCTAGGTCTTTGCCTCCCCATGAACTCAGGTCACTAAGAGCCTCGGGACTACCACCAACGTGAGCTATGGGAGCGTCAAATCCTAGAGCCCATCCGAGGTAGTAAGGTCGCAAACTACGTATTGGACCTACGGAAGCTGCCCCAGCATCCTCATAGAGAGCTAAGAACCGAGTTATTCCGCCCTCCGCCAAGGCTTCAAAAACAACTCCAGCATCATTTAGTCCCGATTGTGGACGAGCGGCGTCAAGGTTTTCGATCATCACTCCAGTAACTGGTTCTTGATTTATCGCCGGCGCAACTGGTAGACCGGTTAAGTTCGAGGGGACAGTTGTTGGAGCCGGAGCTGCTTTATTCGGGGCAGCAGTTTTAGTAACGACACCCACAATAGGCTTCTTCTTGTGTAGAGCTAAGACTGAGACAGTAACAACTCCACCCAACACTAATACGACAACGACGATAACAACAACCTTTCGACGAGTGGAAAGATCGCGAAACTTATCCCAGAGATGTTTATGAATTTTCTTAAGCGACAGACCTTTTTTAGAGCTACCCGGACTAGCGACGGATACACGGTCTCCATATGAATCGGCACCTGCGGGTGTATGTGCAGCAGCCTCTTCGGGAGTTTTGAAATGGCTTTGGTTGTGCGGTGTACCAACTCGTACAGAGTGAGTCTCTTTCTGCTCGGGGTCCATTGTCCTATTGTAACATCATGCTTGTGCTAAAACTGTTCAATACTTCTATCTAGTCTTCTAAGAGTAGTTTCCTTACCCAAAACATGCAGACTTTCGGCCAGTCCAGGACTAGCGGGAGCCCAAGTCGTGGCTATTCGAATCAAACTAAATAAGATAGCTGGAGACTGATAGGTGTCGGTTAATAGTTGGTTTAGTCGGTTGCTCAAGTCTTCTACACTAAAATCGCTGTCACTCAGCGCTCCTCTACTGCTCTTGAGTAAGCCTGAGAGGGTAGCCTGTTCAATGTCAGCCAATTTTTTATTAGTCTTAATAAGACTTTTATCAACCGGAAGATCTGTGAAAAATAATTTTGTTAGTTCGGGAATCTCAGCCAAGAACTTTAGTCTTTCCTGAACAAGACTCAGTACAGCTTTTTTGTAGTCATCGTCGAATTTACTCGCCTCGCTCGGCCAATAGTCTTTGGAAAGCTTGAACAACTTCTCTATACTTAGGTTCCTTATGTAGTGGCCATTCATCCATGTAAGGCGTTGCTCATCAAACTTAGCACCGCTACGCTGGACTCTTGCCATGTCAAACTTTTTTAGAATCTCGTCACGAGTATATATCTCTTGAGTCGTGCCATCGTTCCAACCCAGTGTAACTAGAAAATTAAACATCGCATCGGGTAGATATCCATCTTTGGCGTAATCCAAAATGTCTTTGGCGCCGTCGCGTTTGCTCAATTTTTTCTTACCATCTGGGCCAAGGACTACTGGGAGTGTTGCAAGAATTGGACGTGTGATTTTCAGGGCCTCATATAAATCAAGAAAGCGAGGAATGCTGGATACAAACTCTTGGGACCTAATAACGTAAGTAACACCCATCAAATAATCATCAACTATGTGTGCAAAGTTGTAGGTCGGGTAGCCATCAGATTTTATCAATATAAAATCGTCTATTGCCTCTGGCCCACTACTCATCTTGCCCATGACGGCATCGTCCCATTTATAGACTTTTGGGTCCGACAAAAAACGTAGAGGCTGTTTACCGTCCCATTTTGGTGGATTTTCTGGACGATGGTTGCGGAATAAAAATGGTTTTTTCTCGACCTTGGCTTTTTCTCTTAGTTCGTCCAATTCACTTTGAGTGTATGGATCGGTATAGGCTCGACCGGCTTCAATTAGCTTGTCAGCCCATTCTTTATATATAGCAAGTCTATCACTTTGACGAAACGGCCCTTCGTCCCACTGTAATCCTAACCACTGTAGCGAATCCATGATGTGTTGGTCGGCACCGCTAACTTCCCTAGCCTGGTCGGTATCCTCAAGCCGCAGAATAAACTTGCCGTCGGTTTGCTTGGCAACTAGCCACGCAAACAACGCTGTCCTGACTCCGCCTACGTGTAAAAGGCCTGTAGGGCTGGGAGCAAATCGGGTAACTTCACTCATTGACTATGCATTGTAGAGAAAAAGCTAGATGTGTGCAAAGACTCACTTCTTATGAGTTAGCTGCAATGTTCTGTATATCGCTGTTTGTTAAATCTGCACTACTTGCTAGTTGATACCAGACATTACCCTTTATCCACGTTGCATCGCCGTTGCCAAACACATAGACGATTTGTCCATTGGAAACTAGTGGGGTGTATGATTCACCGGAGTTGCTAACATAATTGTTTAGTAGGCCATTTGAATTCCAGGTTGTGTTGGTCTCACCCAGTCTAATAGTTTGGGAACCATTACTAAAGGTCAATACAACTTTCCCTGTTGCGTAGTCGACGGGTGGTCGGTAGCTATAACCTGCTGGTAACCACGATGGCATAGATGCAGATACAGTTGACTGATAGGCTGCCAAACTTACGTCAATTCGCGGAGATGCTATATATAAGATGGTGCTAATTAGTGCCACAATTATGACGATAGACATTGTAAATCGGGCTGCTAACCGGGGCGGAGACAGTCTTGGCCTAGCTGGGGCCGGCTGTTCATGACTATGGGCGCGCTCTACAGCTGTATCAAAAGGATTCTCTGGTACCGCCGTCTTGGCTAAAAATTCTGAGACTCTAGGCTGGTAGCGAGTTTCTGGATTAGGCTTGACATGGATGTGCTCAAGTTTGGGAGACGAATCGGATGACGCCGAGGTACTGAACTTACTTATAAGACTACTTTTTTCAATATTCTTAGCGTGTTCAGAGAGTTTGGTGTGGCTGACATTGACAGTGATCTTCTCGGCCTTATCACTGATTTTCGTCTGCAAGGCTGTGCTTACAGCGCTTAATTTAGATTCTTTCTTAAGCTCAGGCTTCTTTACGGCACTACGTAGTAAGGTTGTGGCCTTCTGCGTACGATGCGGGGTCTTATTACGGGCAACTTTATGAGTCTTGCCTGGTTTTCGCCAAGACGACTGGGGAACTTCCACAGAACCTCTATCATCTTCTGCGATAGATGGAGCTGTTACTGTGACTTGAATCTTAG
>CAJCIR010000022.1 GCA_903970425.1 Chlamydiota bacterium
ACCAGCTGTGGCTCAGTTTGCGTCTAAATCAGTTTTTCTATTTAGTGTTGAAGAAAGAGAAGAACAATTAGTGTCATTATAAACACTAGGCCGCTCTCGACGACACTAATCGTAGCTAGAGGCAACCGTATAGTAGTATCCAAACAAGCGTACTGTATATGTGACCTACGGTGCGGCTGTTTGATAAAACTATAA
Organism: Chlamydiota bacterium; assembly: GCA_903970425.1. Classification (GTDB taxonomy): domain Bacteria; phylum Patescibacteriota; class Saccharimonadia; order Saccharimonadales; family UBA4665; genus CAJCIR01. The sequence goes on from CAJCIR010000022.1 coordinate 196, forward strand.
ACAGCTATCCCCATGATAAGTAGTGTGAAGATATCTAGTTCCACGGAGCCGTTGCTAAGTAGATAGTTGGCGCCTAGAGCCAGTTCAATAAACGGATAAATGTAGCTCCAGAAGTGCCATCTACTGGCAATAATGTCATAGCTTTTATAGATTGTGGAGAATACCTCTAGCCGAAACAATTTGTAACCAGCGGAGAATATCAGGAAGGCTGCTACAAAATCTTGAAACAAATACTTAACACCCCAACCCCTACCGAACGTTAGGAGTAAACTTAAAAGAAGAGTACCGATAATAATTCCGATGAATTTTTTATATTCTCGGGGTGTTTCTTCTGGGTATATGTAATTATCGCGACTATGTAGAGGCTGTCTAGGTCGATCCATATAGTTATTCTACAGAGCCGCGTCCAGAACATTCAATAGTTCGTCCGTGGATTCCACCTTCATGCAGTTTTCTCTCAGCTCTTTAGCCCCGTCAAAATCTTGTATATAGATTTTACAGAACTTGTTTAGAACATGTACGGGCCTTTTGCTCTGACCCCAAGTACTAGCAAACAGTCCGACGTGCTTGATAAACAATCTTATCTTTTGCTCACGACTAAATTCAAACCACTGACTTGAATCACTAAACACGAATGGATCACTAAAAATACCGCGGCCGATCATAATACCGTCAAGATTGTATTTCTTAGCTAGCTTTAGGCCCTGACGACGGCTCATTACATCGCCGTTACCAACAATCTTAGTTTGTGGTGCTATGCGGTCACGTAATTTACGGACTTCATCGATACTTTCCCAGTCCGCGGCAACCTTACTCATTTCTTTTGCAGTTCGACCATGAATGGTTAGCATATCGACATTTTGTTTAAGTATTAGCCCAGGCCAGCTTAAATCTTTTTCATTAAAACCAAGTCTAGTTTTAACACTTACCGGAACCTTACCCGCTGCACCTTGCTTAACTGCGTCAATGATCTGCAGTGCTAGTTCCCTGTTATTTATAAGAGCAGCGCAACACCCATTTTTGACGATCGCTTTAACCGGGCAACCCATATTTAGATCAATGCCAGCAAAGCCCATATCAACTAGTTCCTGAGCTGTCTTTTTGAAGTTCTCTGGATTCTTGCCCCATACTTGGGCAATTATCGGCTTCTCTTTAGCGGTGAACTGCAATTTTTTAAGTAGCTGTGGGCGCCCAGGACTCTGGAGCCCATCGACATTTACGAATTCTGTGAAGAATAAGTCTGGGGTAGCACAGTCTGCAATAATTTGTCTCAAGACAGTATCGGTAACATCATCCATCGGGGCCAGAACAAAGAACGGACTGTTACTAACTGGAAATGACCTACTCATGCGGAGCTGCTAAATCCGGTAAGTAAGGTTTGAGTTTAGCTTGGGTAAATTCTAGAGATTTTTCAGTGGCTCCTAGTTTTGCGCGAGTGTGTTTGCTAGCCATAATTACATATCTTAGACCGTATCCAAGACGACGAGTATTGTGGCCACTATGTCCATACATATTGAACCGGACAGCCGCATGCATATCATCAATATCTGTCGTACTTAGTCCATCCATGTTTAGTGTAGCTACTTCTATAGTGTCGTGGATCGCCTCTTCACCTATTTGTCGTAGTGCATCAAGCTCAACTGCTTTTGCATATACTCGCTGGGGATCATGTAGTTCATTTACCAGCGAGAACAAAGAAACTTTTCGCTCAGTTAACTTTCCTACTAATACACCCATGCCATCTACTTTCCCTGTCAGAGCATGTCCAGCAGCTCGACGAGAAGTTGCTCGTGCCACGTCTTCTGACTGGCGCTCTTCGATAGGCCTTTCACGATTAGCCTTATCGGCAGCAGCTTTAGCTCGAGCAGCCAAGCCGCCTGGGTTGTGAGCGACTTGAAGAAATTCATCGGACGGAAAGACAACTCCTCGATAAACGTTTACAGCATCTGCTTCCAAAGCTCGCGCAGGAGGAACATATAGATATCTCTCCAGGTGTTCTGGTCTAACTTGCTCTATTGCATCTACACTTGCGTAGGAGAATGGTAGATCAGCATGATCGCTGATAACTCGAAATATATGGCTCATGTTGGTGGGTTGGTCCAGGTCAACGCTATCGGGAAGATCAAAACTAGGAGCATGTTCAACACCCGGTTGCTCCGTAAGAGTAAAAGTAAATTGACCAACACCCGGCTCGCTGGCTTTAGCACTCATAAAAATCCTCTTAACAGTTGCTTCTTATTTTACCAGATAATGGTCTATCGACCCTTGTTTTCGCGTGACTTTATGTAGTCTGTTGTCAACTTAGCCTTAGTGTCAAGCGGTAGAACCTCACCATACTTATCGTTAGGAAGTATCTGAGCGGTACGTCTTGCTGCTTCTGCGGCTTCTCGCGCTTGAGCAATAGCTTCTTGAGCTGTTGGGTGTAGAGAGCCTACCGTCTGCTCGTCATGATCAGTCTCTGACGCAGTGACTGGTGCTCCCCATCCCTGGTCTCGAGCAGCTTCTGAGGTCCGGTCCGGGTAGTCAATAGCTGGTCTAGAATCTACTAGGGCAGCGATTTGAGCAGCGTGATCTGCTTGGTGGGATTCCACTACAGGTATAGTTGCTTCAGGAGGAATGAAAGATAGTTGTTCGGTAGGGTTGTTATTAGAATTAGTCATATATAATATATTAACATACTTGTGCTTATTTTGCAACCAGTGAGACGGCTTATTCCCAACGGAAAACGCGGAAAGCAATGAAGTAAATCACTACTGTCCATATGGCCATTAAGCCTAGCTGTGAGCCAATTTGTGTAAGATGCTGGCCATCGGTAGACAGAAGCCTTGCTCCGTCAATTACTGGTGTGAGAGGCAAGAAATTAGTGATCTTCTGCAGTATCTCGGGCATGGCATAGCGTGGGAAGAAAGTACCTGATAAAAATAGCATTGGAAACACGATAATGTTGGCCAGTGGAGCTGCTTGTCGTTCATTCTTTGCCCAGCCACCAACAGCCAGTCCTATACCTAAGATCATAACTATACTGAATATTAGGAAGAGCACGATCTCTATATAGTTACCGTCTACTTTGAGGTGGAAAATGCTAATTGCTGCCGCGAACATAATAGCTAAGGAAATTACGCCAATTATTGCCTGAGATATCATAGTTGATAAGAAATACTGCCAAACCCTAATAGGCGTAGTGTGAAGCCGTCTTAGTATTCCCTGTTTCTTAAGTTCTGGGAAAACATTTATAGGACCAAAGATGCCAAGGCCGACTATCGAGAAGCCGAGTAAACCAGAAAAAGTATAGTCAAACTGAGTTAGACTCTTTTGGGTTAATTGGCTGCCGGCCACCGTAAACGGTTGTTGTATAACGACAAACTTCTTATTAAATGACTGGAATTCTGACTGGATTACAGATACTAGAGTCTCGCCAGCCTGTGCGCTGTTCTCAGTATAGTAGACCTTTAACTGACCAGCTGGTAACTTGCCCACAACATCACCAAAGTTACTAGGTATGACTATGGCTGCGTCAAGTTGACCGCGGGCCATGTCTGTCTCGGCTTCCGAGAGAGTGGTGAGACTTTCGTTTATCTTTAATACGCCGCTAGACTTACCTTGATCAATAAACTGCTTAGCATATTGACCATTTGAGTCATTGATAACAGCAACATTAAAAGAGACGTTGTTAGTACTTTTACCAAAGATGCCCCCGAAAACGAACAGGAAAATAAGCGGGAATAATATGCCAAAGAACAGAGCTAAGCGATCTCGGAAAAAGCGCCTGGTGCTAAGACGGCTAAAAACCACTACTGTGTAGAGCTTTTTTTGCCAAGGACTGAGCTTCCTGTTTGGTAGAGATACCGCTTTTGGAACACTTGACTTACTCTTCTTACGCTGAGTAAGTGCATAAATTCGCCAGACCAGTACGACTGCGATGATGATAAAGATAATTACAGTTGATGAGTGCATATTAATCCCTTAGTGCCTTTCCCGTAAGATCAATAAATACATCTTCCAAAGTAGCCTGCTCAACATGCTCTTTTTTCTTGAAGCCTTTATCAAGAAGGTTTTTAATAAGTTGTTTAGGGCTATCTAGGGCAATAATCTTACCGTTATCCATAACAGCCACCCGGTCACAGAGTAATTCTGCTTCATCCATATAATGAGTAGTCATAATAACTGTTACGCCTTTGTCTCGGACATGCTGGACTAACTCCCATAGGTTTCTACGAGCTTGAGGGTCTAAACCAGTCGTTGGTTCATCAAGGAAGAAGACTTTAGGGCTGTGCACTAGTGCTGCAGCTATGCTCAGACGTTGTTTTTGACCGCCTGATAGGTCCTCTACATATGAACCAGCTTTTTCGCTCAGGTTAACGTCAGTCAAAAATTCCATTGGATTGACGCTTTCGCCGTAAGCAGCCGCGAACAGTTCTATTATCTCAGTAAGTTTTGTCTTATCTTGAAAGGCTGGAGTCTGTGGCTGAACACCGATTAGGTACTTAACCTTCTGTGGATTCTTTGCTACGTCAACTCCGTCAATTATAGCCGTGCCGCCGTCTATGGGTCGTAACGTCTCCATCATTTCTAGTGTGGTGGTCTTACCCGCGCCATTAGGCCCCAGGATGCCAAATATTTCACCCTTATCAACAGAGAAGCTAATCCCGTCGACGACATTCTTTTCATCATAGGTCTTTACTAGGTTTTTCACCTCGAGAATAACTTTAGCCATGAAGTACACTATAACAAACCACCCCTAATAAAGAAAAACGCCCGGTTTCCCGAGCGTCTTATCTTAAAAAATAAGCGTAATTATTTGCGCTTGATGGTCAAAAATCCGTTACGTGGATTTTCGTTAACTACGAAACCACTTGGCAAGTCGTCAACACCTTCAGGTCGTTGGTCCTTGCTAAAGTAATAAATCGTTTGCTGCTTGCCACCGCGCAGTGTTACAACCTTTGAGTTAAGGTAGTATGTCACCCCTTTAGAGTTTGTGTGCTTGTATGCCATTGCTACAATTTCTCCCTCTCTCTTATGAATTAGTAATGGTACCCCTAACATACTCTGAAGCATTTGTGGTTGTCAACTAATTTTTATCCAATCATTAATCTGGTTGCATATCTAAACGCTTATGTATTACACTGGGATGCATAAATAATAAAACAGGGTTAAGGGTGTACAAGTATGGATATATCAAGAAGTTCTAATCCGCAATCTCAACCAATGCGGACTAATCAGGAGCCACAGCAGAGCTCTCACATGCCAGAAAAGAAGTCGCATAGAAGAGGCACCGGAACAAACTGGACGAAGCTTTCGGAGGTCATTCTACTTTTTGCAGGGACAGTTCTTGTCGTAGCTTTGTTATTTGGAATTTACCAAGGTGGTCCATCAGAAGACAAATACGTAAATACCTCTAAGTTTCAAGCTGTCTTCCTAAATGGTGGTGTTACTAATGGTCAGGTACTCTACTCCACATACTTTGGTCACATCACTGCACTAAATAGCCAGTTCCTTGTACTTCAGGACGTTTACTACATAACTACCAACAGCAGTAGCAGTACTACCAACAGTAATGTCCAGCTTACTAAGCTAGGTTGTCAACAATTACACGCTCCATATGACCTAATGGTTATTAACAGAGATCAAGTTGCATTCTGGGAAAATCTAGAAAGTACAGGTCAAGTAGCAACAGCTATCGCCAACTACCAGAAGGAAAACCCCAATGGCCCTAACTGTAGCCAGACCTCAAACAGCACGAGCACGACTTCAACTCCAACTACCACAAACAGTAGTGCTGCTACAGCTAACTCAAGCACCCCTGAGGCTACCACCAACACTACTACTCCTTAACTAGTAGACCAATAAACAAGCCAACAATCTAAAAAATAGTTAGTGTTTCGTTTTCCTTGTTACCCTTAGGAAAGCAAAAGAGATAGCAAATAGACTCAAGAAAAGAGCACTTAATACCAGGCTCCAGCCAGCTAGATCAGGAGACCAAGACGGCGATATGAAGTCAAACTCGTATAGCGCCGCAGGAATAGTACCCGAAGCCTGTGTACCGTTTTGTTGAACATAGGCTTCAATACAAGGCACCCGGGTTCGACCAGAAAATGCTGTTGGGTTTACCTGTTGACAATAGTTCTCCGCATCGGTGTAGAGACTTGTGTTACTGGAATTAGCCTGCTGCTCACTAGCCTGAACCAAACGCTGATAGGTATACTCGAGCTGAATTGGAGGATAAACGGCGTTCGGTCCGCTCGCTAGGTTAGTATTCATATGAGCATAAACGTATTTCCTCAGAGTCTGCAAGGCACCCTGGACGTCCCCATCTTTTTGGTCAGCCGAATAAACTGCACTTCGTAACTTAATCATGTTCTGGTTATTGCTACGGAGAGCAAAAACCGCCAACGCTGAGCTGATGATAAATAAGATTAAAAAATACCAAGGGCTAACACTTCGAAACTTTGCCCAAAAACTATGTAAATACTTCTTTTTCATTACGTTTATGTTCAGTCTAGCATAGCTTGACTCGTGCTAGACTTATAGCATGCACATCTTCTTCTCCGGTATTGGGGGAACGGCCATTGGTCCGCTCGCACTCATTGCCAAAGAGGCCGGTTATAGTGTTTCGGGTTCAGACAAGCAGGATTCCCAATACTTACACTATCTCAAAAACAAGGGTCTCGGAGACATACATATAGGTCAGAGCTATGACCAGATTGCGGCGACTCACGACAAGGAGCCCATAGATTGGTATGTCTATTCATCGGCAGTTGCGATTGAAAATCCTGATGCTGATGAGTTACGTTTCTGTCGGGATAATAAGATCAAGACAAGTAAAAGAGACGAACTTCTAAATCAGATACTCAAAGATAAGAAGTTGGAGTTGGTCGCTATCGCTGGTACTCATGGTAAAACCACGACTACAGCAATGGTAATATGGCTATTTAAGAAGTTAGCTCTGCCGATCAGCTATTCAGTAGGCGCCAAAATAGAATTCGGAGAGATGGGACAATATACGCCTTCTTCAAAATATTTTATCTATGAAGCAGATGAGTTCGAACGCAACTTCTTAGCTTTCGAGCCCCGCATCAGTCTTATAACTGGTGTTAGCTGGGACCATCATGAGGTTTTTCCTACCCGAGAAGACTACCAACAAGCATTTAAAGAGTTCGTCAGTCAGAGTCAAAGCACTGTGTTGTGGCAAGAAGATCTCGACTATTTAAGCCTGCAGCCAGGTCCAGGTTTATTTGTTCAAGAGTCCGGTCGAGGTGATATTGGCTCCATAATACTAAAAGGCCTATACAACCGTCTTGACGCATGGTTGGCTATTTTTACGGTCCATCATCTGACAGGTACTCCAATTGATGACTTAATAGGTTATATGAATTCTTTCCCGGGCTCGAGTCGACGCATGGAGGAGATACAGCCTAACTTGTATAGCGACTATGCTCATACTCCGGAGAAAATACGTGGTGCAATGAGCGTAGCACTAGAAATGGCTGCCGATAAGAACCAAAAAGTCGTTGTTGTATATGAGCCACTGACTGACCGGCGCCAACATTACATGATTGATTATTATAAAAACTGCTTTGATGGTGCATCCAAGATCTACTGGATACCTAGTTACCTAGCCCGCGAAGATCCCGCTCAGAAAGTCATTACTCCCGAGGAACTCATTAGTCATTTAGACGATCCGTCGATAGCTGAACCACTAGAGCGAGACGAAAGATTAGTCAAAGCCATAAAAGAGCACTTGGGAAAAGGCGACATGGTAGTTTGCATGGCAGGCGGCGGGGGAGATTCCCTAGACGAATGGCTAAGAGAAAAATTTCAACACTAAACTATCTATTATCTCCCTGACCATTGAGAACACCGCGATCCTTACGGCTCAATAGTTTTTGCAGGTTGTCTTCGGCAATCTGGTGGAATGGGACATCTAAGTAATAAGCCACGGCGCTGACATACCATAATATGTCGCCAAGCTCCTTAGTGATCTCCTTTTTGTCCTCTTCATTCAAGACACCCTCTTTATCTCGCAGAATTTTCTTTATTTTATCGGCCAACTCACCAGCTTCGCCAGTTATGCCAAGTAATTTCTCTAAAAATGCGATAGAAAATAATTCTTTATTATCGCTCTTATTAAATAGATCAGTTGTTATTGCCTTTTTCTGGTAATCATCAAAATCCATTAATACCCCTTTCATTATCAAAGTCTACGGCAGCACATAACTAGTCCACAAGCCTAGAATGGTTAAAATACTTTTCTTAGAGATATTATTTTTTGCTTTTTATGTATGCGAATATAACTAATGCGGCGAGAACTACAACTAGAACTACAGCTATAAGAATCGGCCCCATTGGCAGATTGCTTTTTTGCTTAGGAGGTTTCGCAGCTGGGGCAGGAGGACTATTTGGTGGTGTAGCTGATACTGGTGGAGGTGTTACTGGTGACGTTGATGCTTCTGGTGCGCTAGGCGATGGAGAAGTAGGAGGGCCACTGACATCAGTCACGGGAGCAGGAGTTGGCGTTGGTGCAGTCGACAGATCTGGCGCTGGATCTGGTGCCGGGTCCGGTGCTGGGGCAGGAGGAAGTGGAACGTCGCTTGGTGGGTCACTAGGGGGAGTACTAGTAGAGTCAGAAGCAGAGCTGCTAACCGATCCAAAAGCAGACGAGCTGTCTGAAGAATCACTGGAGGAGATACTGTTTGAGGCACCGCTGCTGTCAGTACTATCCGGCGATATGCTGCCATTGGAACTTTCTGCTGCGCCCGAATCAGCAGGTTTTGGTGGCACTACATCAAATACTGGTTTTGCTGAATCATCGCTCGAAGCGGATGTTACTGGTTGGTCATTTTGGTCATCTGCTGATGATGTGTCTGGGCCCATATTTTGGATATCCTCTTTTATTTATAACTTTGA
>CAJCIR010000023.1 GCA_903970425.1 Chlamydiota bacterium
GTTTTGCCCACACCAGCACCACCGAAGAGCCCAACCTTACCACCTTTAGTCATTGGAGCAATTAGGTCGATCACTTTGATTCCGGTCTCCAGGATCTCGACACTTCCAGATTGATCGACTAGTGGTGGGGGAGTCTTGTGAATAGGAGAATATTCTTTGAATTTATCTTCCTTGCCATCAATAGGTCTGCCAGTAACGTTAAACATACGGCCGAGAGTTGCTTCACCAACCGGGACACTAATTGCTGCTCCCGTATCGATAACTTCTGCGCCTCGTTCTAGTCCATCAGTGCTGCCAAGTGCGATAGCTCGAACACTTGACTCGCTTAGGTGCGATGCGACCTCTAGAATCAATTCTCGTCCATCTAGAGTCACTTGAAGTGCGTTATATATAGCCGGTAGTTTGTCGGTTGGAAAACTAACGTCAACCACAACACCCACTATCTGTGAAATTACTCCGGTCTTTGCTTTGGTTTTAACTGTATCTGCCATATTTTCTCCTTTACTCGGTTAGTGCTGCCACCCCGCCAGAAATCTCGGCTAATTCCTGGGTTATATTGGCTTGGCGGGCGGTGTTAAATTCTAGGGTATAGTCAGCTATTAAATCGTTGGCGTTATCTGTAGCGTTCTTCATAGCTAACATTCTCATGGAATGTTCACTAGCCAGACTCTCCAGTAATGACTGCCAAATCTGAACTTCAATCAGCCTAGTAGCGGCATCATCAATCACGGCCTCAACTGATGGTTCAAAGTTAGTAAAACTGTACTTATATTTAATAACTTTCGCTGTATTTTCATCCACGCGAGCAGGCAAGATGCTAAGCTGCTCGGCTTTTTGAACAAGATTGGACACAAACTGGGTGTAGATAAGCTCAACAGAATCGACAGCCTTGTCTCGATATTTCTCTATGACTGTATTTAGAATAGGACGGATGTCGTTAGCCGTGGGCTGATTGCCAAAAGCTGGGTAAACGGCTAGTAGATCTATGTGTTCTAGGTGCCTAGTGTATTGAGCAGCTTTTTTCCCAATCGTTATTATGTGACTGGCTACGCCACTATCACGATCAACCTTAAGAGACTGTGTTAAGAGTTTCAGAACATTGGAGTTATAAGCTCCTGCCAGCCCGGTGTTACTAGTAATTACTATATATAGTCGTGATTTTATTGGGCGCTTTTCAAAAAGAGGTTGTGATTCAACTTCTTTAATTGAACTTAGCCGTGCCAGGATTGCATAGGCCGTTTGTCGATAATCGCGGCTCTGCTTAGCTTGTTCTTGAGCTCGTCGCATCTTACTCGCTGATACTAACTCTTGCGCCTTAGTAATCTGCCTCGTGTTTTTAACAGAGGTTATCCGTTGGCGAAGGGCAATGGTATTCGGCATAAGACCTAGGCTTTCTCCGCTGCTTCTTTTTTATCTTTACCGCGGCTATAGGTCTGAGCAATCGTATTAGCAACTTTAATAATCGCTTGGCGATCTTTGTCCTCAGGCTCATCGCCAGTATTGATAGTATTCATCAGCTTCTCGTGCTTCTGTTTCAACTCACGCAATAAACTCTCTTGAGCGGCCTTAATCTTATCTATTGGTACAGAGTCAAAACAACCTTCGGTAGCTGCCAGCAGTGAGGCGTACATTTCCCAGACACTTTGTGGCGAATACTGAGGTTGTTTGAGAAGTTCAGTTAATCGCTGGCCACGCTCAATGCGTTGACGAGTTTCTGGATCAAGATCTGTTGAGAATTGAGAGAAAGCTGCTAGTTCACGGAACTGAGCAAGATCAAGACGAAGAGACTTAGCGACACTCTTAACAGCCTTTGTTTGAGCTGCTCCACCAACACGGGAGACTGATAAACCAACCGAAATAGCTGGGCGAATACCTTGGTAGAACAGGTTTGTCTCCATGAAAATCTGTCCATCGGTAATTGAGATCACGTTCGTTGGGATGTAGGCGCTAATGTCACCAGCTTGAGTTTCAATAATTGGCAGGGCGGTTAGGCTTCCAGCACCAAGGTCATCACTGAGTTTGGCGGCGCGTTCAAGTAGACGAGAGTGAAGGTAGAAAACATCTCCTGGGTAGGCTTCGCGACCCGGTGGACGTCGTAGTAAAAGACTCATTTGTCGGTAGGCAACAGCATGTTTCGATAAATCATCGTAAATGATCAAAGCGTGTTGTTTGTTGTCGCGGAAGTATTCACCCATAGCACAACCGGAGTAAGGAGCAAGATACTGTAATGCTGCTGGATCGGCTGGGCTGGTAGCTACGATAATGGTCTGGTCCATAACGCCTTCACGCTTCAGACGCTCAACCAAACGAGCCACTTTACTCAACTTCTGACCAATTGCTACGTAGATGTTAATAACTCCAGTTTTTTGCTGGTGTTGGTTAATCATTGTGTCTATGGTTATGGCTGTTTTTCCAGTCTGGCGGTCACCAATGATTAGCTCACGCTGGCCACGGCCAATAGGAACCATTGCATCAATAGCTGTTATGCCAGTCATTAGCGGTTCATGAACACTTTTTCTAGCCAGCACGCCTGGGGCAGCTTGCTCGACTCGGCTCATTTGCTTGGCTTTAATTGGTTCGCCGCCGTCTATCGGGTTACCAAGAGGGTCAACAACTCGACCAATCAGTTCTGGACCTACTGGAACTTCCAGGATCTTTCCACTCAGTCTTGCCTTAGCTCCGGCCTTAACTTCGACGTCTTCACCTAGAAGTACAGCACCAATTTCATCTTCACCAAGGTTAAAAGCAAAAGCTGTTATCTTGTGGCCGCTTACGCCATCTATTTCTATAATTTCACTAAAACCACATTTGCTCAGTCCATAAATCCAGGCAATGCCGTCACCAATTCTGGTAACAACACCGACTTTTTCAATCTCGGGGCTGGTTTTGAGCTCAGCAATTGCGGCTCTGATGTCATCAGATAATTCTTTAATCGATAATTCGCTCACTTATTATTCCTTTCCTGCGGCAGTTAACTGTTTAAATTGATTCAGCTTATTCTCGACACTCAGATCTAACTGTTGATTAGCAAATTCTATCCGTACACCACCGATAATGGCAGGGTCAGCAACGGGCGTAATCGAAATATGTTTGACGTGCGGATAAACTCTGCGGACTTCCTTGTTTATATCCTGCTTGACTCTAGGATTTAGAGGATGAGCGCTGATAGCTGTGACATTAACACTTCCATCTTCTGCCCAAATTTCTTGTACATCACGAAGCAGTGAGTCGAGCTCAGCGGTTCGTTTATCGGTTAGCAAGTAGGCGCCGATTTCTTTAGCAAACTTTCGAGAGACACCGTTTTTAAGAGTGCTGCTGGCGATAGCTGCGGCTACTTTTCTACGGGAGACTTTCATGCTGTCCTCCGGCTGCGTAGAGCTTTATCGATTAGCTGCTCATCTTTTTTGGCATCGACTTTCTCTTCAATAATCGCCTCGGTAGCTTCAGATATCAGACCGACTAATTCGCCTTCCAGTCGCTTTCTGGCTCGCTCAGTATCTTGCTTTATCTGAACATCAGCATCGGCAACTATCTTGTCAGCCTTAGCCTTAGCGGCGTCTTCAGCCTCAGCAATTGCTTGTTTAGCTTCTTGTTGAGCTGTCGAGATTATCTCGTCGGCTTCTGTTCTTGCACTATTCAGCATGTCTGAGACTTGTTTCTCTAGCTCAGCCTTTTCTTTTTGCATCTGCTCACCAAGTTTTACGCCACTATCAACCAGATCTCGACGGTCTTTCAGAATCTTTAGGATGGGTTTAAAAGCCCACTGTTTCAACACCAAAAAGACCAGTACAAAAGTAATGAGCTGGATAATGAAAGCTTGGCCGTTGATTCCTAGTGCCCCAATACCGGAGCTGGAAGCAGCGAATGTCGATAACAGTGTAAATGGCATACGTCTTTGGTTAGTCCTTATTTAACGATGAATATTGAAGCGAAGGCTAGTAGAGCAAAAAGCTCAACGATGGCCACGAAAACTAGGGCTTGACCCAAAAACTTTGAAGCTTCAGGATTACGGCCTACAGCCTGCATGTAATTACCACCGATAATACCGATACCGATACCCGGTCCGATAAAACCTCCACCAATCATTAGCCCTTTGGCAATTATTGCAGTGTCTATTGCGTCAGCAAGTACGATCATAGAACTCCTTTATTAATTAATTTTTTCACAAACTCAGCAAGACCCATTTAAGCCTTCTCCGGTCGTAATGCCATTGTTTCAGGAACATCTTCATCGGTCAAGTCTTCGTTATGGGTAACATGATTAACGGCTATTGCGAGGTAGTTAACACTTAGGATTACAAAAATGTAAGCCTGCAGTGCCGCGATGAAGATTTCAACTAACGTAAAGGGGGTGGCAGTAAGGGGTGCAACAACGTGTCCTAGGTAAGAAAAGACGGCAATTACTATCTCCCCAATGGTTACATTTAGAAAAAGTCGAATCGAAAGGCTTACAACCCGAGTTAGATCTGTAAACATCTCAATAATGCCCAGGAACAGGTACATCGGATTCAGCGGGCTACCTATAAAGAAGTGCTTTATATACTTTTTAAATCCTGCTGCTTTAATCGAGGCTCCATAAACCAATCCCATTGTTACAACACCTGCAGCGGCTGTAGCATCCCAGTCTCCAGTGAAAGCACGAAGTAGCGGGTTTCCATGGTAAGTTATGCTGTCACCAACTCCTGGAAGCAATCCTAACCAGTTATTGAACAGAATAAAGAAGAACAATGTTACGAAGTAGGGAACGTACTTACGCCCGCGCTCTTTATCTTCAAAGCTAGATGTTACTAAATTAGTAATGAAATCAGCTCCGGCCTCGACAAGCTGTATTAGGCCGCCTTTTGGCTTAACGGTAAGTCTATGGGCTATGACTGTAAAGAAAATGATTAAGATAACAGCGCTAATCCAACCAAATAGCATAGAGTTGGTTATCGTTATGTTTCCGATCTTAAATAGGCTAAGTGGAGTAATAAATACTGTTGGTCCAGATGAGGTTGCCGCGAAGCTGTGAAGTGCTCCAAACATTACTTGCTCACCCTCTCATTAAGTTGTGCCAGTGTTTGTTTGAGCACCAACACCACTCCAACGATAGCAATAACAAAGCCGATTACCGTAAACATAGGGGTCTTGCGGAAGTGTTCGTCTATCTTGTAGCCACCAATAACCGGCAATAGAACAATTATGGCCAGCTGCCAACTAAGGCTGAAAGCGGCACTCAGAAACTCTGCACGGGGGTCGATCTCAGACTTAGTTGCCTTAGAGTTACTCGGAGCAGTAGTTTGCGTCTGCTTGGGCGCGGTATTTTTTCTCATCACTACGTAAAGCCATTATAACAGGTTAAAATGGACACCGCAATCTCTTAAATAATGCTTGAGCATGAGCTTATCCAATGCTATACTAAGTATATGAATGAAAACCCATCAATAACAGTTTACAGCGCCAGTTGGTGTGCCTTCTGTCACGCTGCCAAAGCCTATTTTGATAAAATCGGAGTGAAATATACCGATAAGGACGTAGAGAGCGACCCTAAGATTGCTCAAGAATCTATTGATAAATCCGGCCAAATGGGGATTCCAGTAATCGACATTGCTGGTGACATTATTGTTGGCTTTGATCGTCCCAAGATAGACACCAAGCTGAAAGAACACAACCTACTAAAGTAGAATTTCTCAGTCATCCTGGCGTTCGTATAAGGAGATGTTAGACTACTACCGTGGCATTTGAGGATTACAAGACGAAAGACTCTGTAGTTATTGTCTATACCGGAGAAGGTAAGGGCAAAACTACGGCTAGTTTAGGTTTGTTGGTTAGAGCCCTGGGAAATCGATCCAAGGTAGCTTTTATACAATTTATTAAATATTGGGGAGTGAGTGAGCACGTCTTCATCAGAGATATACAGCCTCTATATAAAGACCAGCTGTATTTCTATAAGGGCGGGAAGGGATTTTATAAGGCTGGGGATCTGAGCCCACAGCACATCTCAGAGGCTGATCACAAGAAAGCCGCGCTTGATACCTACAAGGAGGCGCTAACAGCTGTTTCGAGCGGAGATTTTGATTTAGTCATCTGTGATGAGATTAATAACGCTCTGCATGATGGGCTAATAACTGAAAAACAATTGAGGGATCTTCTAAAGTCACGCAACCCAAAGACAAGTCTTTGTCTAACGGGGAGAGATTTCCCCGATAAACTACTCCCATTAGTTGACATTTCTACAAAAATGTGTAAAACTAAACATCACTTTGACGACAAATTTTTGGCCAACAAAGGTATCGACTACTAAGGAAATAACCCGATGAGTATGGGCGCCGAGTCGGCACGGCCCTACAACGATATGCCCGTTAATCACTGGGATAGTGTAGTCATGGTCGTTATCCCCGGAACAACTGACGGTAGAAAAGTAGAAAGACAGGTTCAGCGTGGAGAGCACGAACTTCTTAAAAATATCGATACTCCTATTGAAATTGTCAGACTTGATCTTGGTGACGCCGTAGCTAGGGAAGAGGGAACCGCGCACCTAACAGAAGCTGCTCGCAAAGACAATTCCGTAACAGTTATCCATGCCGGAGACGGTTCGACTAATTATGTTGGTAATGTGTTTGTTAGAAATGGTATCAGTAGCCCAATAGTGCCTCGCTATAGTGGAAATGCCAATGAAATTGCCCATATGGCTAACGGTGGAAAGCGCCAACACACCATAGAAGAGATCTTGGCATATGGTAACCAGGTTCCGATCCGCCCGATTCGTACAATCGTACACGTCGAAGCTGGTAATGAACATCCTGAGATCGATGACGAAATACTCAGTATAGCCTGGAGTGGTTTTGGGGATGGCGCAAAACTTACTGAGTTTTTTGACTCCGAAAAACATCGAAACCGTTTTCTATACAGATTTGAACCCACAAGATTTGGTCTTGAAGCCGTAGCCGGCCTGCGAGGACTGGTTAGCAGAAAGACCATCGAGATAGAATACCAAGGCGAGGATGGAACGGTTCAAGAAAGCCTATTTGATCTAACCTTTTCTAATGGATCCAGAGCCGCAAAAAACACCGTTAAATATCCTACTCAAATTAATAATGACGATATCGTAATTTCTCGAGTTAGCTCCGAAGAAAGATTTGCTAAGACTCGCTACTTATATGCCGCTAACCGAGGAAAATTACCACCAGACTTTGTAGAGGGAGTATTTGATTTCACCCTACTAACTGATGATGCTCCCTACCATAGCGACGCCCAACCCCGTAGACTTCCAGGCGGAAGTGAGATATCTATCTCCAAGGACCTAAGATCGTTCAATATATTGAGCATGGAACTAGCTGCTTAATAGTTTAGAATAAAAACGTTAGCGGGTTGTAAAAAATGTACGATTACTTAGTTTTAGTCCTTCTTCTTGGTGTACTTTGGGTAGTCTTGTTTTATCAACGCAAGGACCTTAGAAAAGTGATGCTATGGACTGGCACATTTTATCTTATCGCCACAATTCTAGGTTTCATTGTCTATAAGTTGATGAGTACCGATCCAAGTCGTGAGATTAATCCCGGCTATTGGTCACCTCCGAGTTTATTTAACCTAAACAATCGCCTCGGAATTAGTTTGGAAGATCTTCTGTTTGCATTTTTTCTTGGTGGTGTCGCGTCCTCTCTCTACGAGTTTGTCTTAAAGAAAAAAGAAGCCACCAAAAAGATAATAAAGCGATCATTACCTTATGGATTAGCAGCTGGGGTACTAGCTGCCTATTTAATTACCCATTACACGTTCGTTAATGATATCTATGCTCTTATATTTTTCAACATTTTTAGTGGCTTGGTGATGTTGTGGCAGCGAAAAGATCTTGCAAAGAAAGCTGTAATCTCAGGAATATTCCTTCTGGTTCTATATATTGCTGCTGAATATATATTTACCAAGATATCCCCGCAATATATACACACCTACGCACATCTTCATCACACCAGCAAAATAATAATTCTAGGAATTCCTTTAGAAGAATACTTGTTTGCATTTACGTTTGGTTTGGCTTGGGGACCGATGTATGAATACATACGTGGCCTTGGTTTTCCGAAACCGACTAAAGCAAATTTATGACTCGTGTATAGGTTCTTTGCCTAAGAGTTTGGCAAGACCCTCGAGGAAACTTGGGAAGAAAGAGAAGCTATAAATAACCCAGACCCCGATCACCCAGGTTAAAACCCACCCTTTATAGCCATGCCGCCTTAAAGTCCGTGGCCACCATCGTAAACTCTCCCACAATTGTCCTCGATTGGAGCGTACCCGCCGTAGATTTACTCCTACTTTAAAGTGAGGATCATAGTAGGTTCTAAAACCGTTCTTGTGTAAATGAATAGAGAGATCTATGTCCTCGTGAATGTTTTTTTCGTGACAAACCTTAGATCTCACCGCTTCCCAAAGAGAACGTGGCAAGGCCATGTTTGAGCCCCAAGTTACGCTATATCCAAGAACTAGCTGATTGAGCCGAAAAACTAGGATGCTTTGAGCTACACCAGTCAACCATGGAGCGCGAACATTATAAAAGTAGGCTCCGCCGCTCCAAGCACTATCATCTCGTCGTCCGTCTTCATAGAAC
>CAJCIR010000024.1 GCA_903970425.1 Chlamydiota bacterium
CCTTCACCGTTGCTGTACTTATTGGCAGCAGCCAAGAAGTCTGTAAGTCCACCCTGAGTAAACATAAAGCCGTTAACGTTACCAGTAACCTTCATTTCATTCACTGGAGTAACTGGAGTAACTTCGCCAGTTTCTGGATTATCACAAGTGAAGTTCAAGTATTCATGAGGTTCGTCTAGTACAACATCGAATATTCGATGTGTGTAAGTGTTTTCATCAGCGTTTGCAGTAACTACGTCAGCTGCTGAAGTAGATGAGTTAATGATTGCTTCATTTTGAACAACTTGCCATGCGCTTTCACCCATACCAAAAATTGGGTCATTAACCTGGAAGTTGATAAGGTTTTCCGCAAGCTGTGGTTTCTCATTTAAGTAAGAAATCTGGTTATTGTAGGAATAAGGGCTGTCAGGTGAAAAAGTAATAGTGTGACCACAGTCATACCCGCCAGTAGCAAGACTTTCGTTATCTTCTTCATGAAGTGGACCAGATAATGCAGCATTAAGCTGCTGTGATTCTGGGTAAGTGGTGGTGCTGGCGGCAGAACTAGAAGCGACTTCACCAGCAACAGGAGGCAAATTTACTGCACCAGAGGCACCCTTGCCTTTTACAGCGGCATAGCTAACTCCACCGGCAAGAGCAAAGCTGGTAAGCATTGTAATAATTTTTCCGTGTCGTGTACGAACGAATCCTGTCTTAACAGGAGCTTCTACAACAGGTATTTGTTGAGTAGGTGCTTGTTCAAAAGAACCAGCGGGCATGCCATAAGCTTTATGTGGAGTGGTTGTTTGGGTTGGGTCAAAGCCACCAGGGGCTGGTAGATGTCCGTTTTCATGTCCTGGATTCATACTAAAATACTCCCGGTTAGTTAATTAAGCCTCGACTCCGCTTTGGCCTCCCTTACGAGATTCCCACGAATTAAGCCTATTCTACCACTAGCATTACGTATTGTCAAGGTAAATTAACATATTATCGCCTAAACACAAGAACTATTGGCTATTTGTCGGGGGTGGCCTCTTTTAATAGCTTATCTTTAGGAAAGCTGAACCCAAAGGTACTGCCCTTGCCTTCTTGGGAGTGGAAGATGATAGCTCCACCTTGGGCAATAACAACCTTTTTGGCCATAAATAGACCCAGTCCAGTTCCATCAGGCCTAGCCTTTTGGGCGTTTCCAGCCCTGTAGAACTTAGTAAATAGATGATGCTCTTCAGATCTTGGTACACCAATACCGTCATCGGTAACCGTAAACTGTATATCCTTAGGGTTATCTACTAATTTCACATCTATATGCCCTCCACTAGGTGTGTAGTAGATGGCATTGTCCATGAAATTCATCATGACTTGTCTTGTTTTAGTTTCATCAATATTCAGCGTCGGGAAGTGTTCTGGCTTGTGATACGTCAGAGTAAGTTTTCTAGATTCAGCGGTTTCACTCAGCTGGGCAATCTCGTCTTTAACCACCTCGGCTAAATTGGTCAGCGTGGGTTCTATAACAAATTTTCCTGTTTTTAGACGAGATACGTTCAATAAGTCGGCTATCAAGTAAACCATACGCTGGGAACTTGTGAACGCTTGGGACAAAAATTTTTTCTGGTTAGCACTAATCTTGCCCGCGTCTCCGTCAAGCACCATACTTATATAGCCTTTTACAGAGGTTAATGGCGTTCTCAACTGGTGGCTTGCCATACTTATGAAGTCGTCTTTTGTTTCGTCCAGCGCCTTTAAGCGCTGGTTCGCTTTGCGTAACTGCTGAGTTGCTTGGTCAATCTTCTCCTGCAAGGTGATGTTAAAGTTCTGTATTTCTTCAAATCTAAGGGCATTTTGAATAGCCAACGATACTTCATCTGAAATAATGCCGAGAACTGATACATCGCTTGCCCTATACGCGTCTCCACTTTGTTTGACACCTATCAGCATATAGCCTATGTGCTGCTTATGGGTTGATAGCTTTACTATCAAAGCAGCCCCAATCTCATCTATTAGTCTGTGTAGATCTGTGTTTTCTTGATCTATTAACTCATCAGCAACTATTATTTCTTGTCGAGTTTTACCAAAAAGCGTGGCCATATCGTTGATTTGCTCTTTACTAATTAAGCGCTTGGTGTTCCCGATAAGCCTTTTAGCATCTACCTGCTCCTCTCCAAAAAGAAGAAAACTAACATAGCTCGCCTTAGTTGTATCTTCTATGAGTTTTCCAGTTCTTTGAAGTAGCTCTTCTAGAAGAATGTTACTTATTAGTATGTCTGTCAGCTTATCGATTAATAGTTGCGGATCATATGAGTCCTTAAAAAATATCCTATTGGTAACGTGATCAAAGAAAGTTTTTACCTTTTGATATATCAACCCTGTCAGTAATGCAAAAACAATGTAAATTGCTCTTTGTGATACTCCTGAGTGAAAAACATTATCTATTAGTGCTATGGCAACATATACGACCAAACCATAGATAATGCCGATAAAACCAAGTGAGAGTATATAAGCAAGAGTCCTTGAAGCGGCTCCCCTTATATCGAGTAGATGGTGTTTGACTATTGCGTAACTAGTTAAAGCCATGAATGGAATAATGAAGGCGGGCGCATATGGTATAAAACTGGTATTTGAAAATGCGGAAGGCAAGATGAAATTGAAGACTATGATCATTAACAACATTAAGGCTAGACCCGTTAGTAAATACATCCTGCGGATTTTTTCTTCTCCTCTAAATTGAATAGTCTTTTTAGCAAAAATAAAAAGGCCGCCGAAGTCATAGAACAGAACCGTGAGACCAAAAATTCCTATACCTGGACCAACTATTGGCTTACCCAATCCTGTTTCTGAAGTCAGTCGTATGCCTTTGAATACAAATGGAGATAGAGTTAAGACCATAACTATTAAAGACCAAAGAGAGCAAAGTAATATGGCCTGTTTAGATACGGTTAGATCTTTTTTAGGGAAAGTTATAACAAAGAAGAAGAAAAGTGTTGCGAAAGCAACCGCAAAGAAAAGTACTAGTCTGGCATAAAGAAGAGTATTGGCATCACGATATGAAAGATAGTTAAAGAGACTCCATACAGTCATAGATAGGACAAGCAAAAAGAATAGTCTGTTAGTCAGACTCTCTGGATATCTGGTAATTACAAGCAGGCCAAGGATCAGGTTCGTGAGTAAAGCAACCACAAGAATGAATACATCTAAGTGAAGCATGATGTTATCGCTCTTTCCTGTGGCTAGCGAAGACTTTGGCGTAGGAACCGGGTGGGCTGAAAAGCTTAATACCTAATCTAGAATCATTATTCGTCTTTATCTCTCTTAAAATATCGCTCTTGGAAGGCTGTCTAATTTGAGAAAATATTGAGCCATTTAACAGAATTGGTTTATACCAAGCGGTCAATATAGGTGGAAGCCACGACAATCTAGTTCGATAGTCATCATATTCAATCACTGTAGCTGAAACTTGCTGGCTAATATTGTCCAGTCTTTTTTTCTCAATTTCGCTTAGATGATGCTTCAACCGAGAGGAAAAAATAATATCAAATGTGTCTTTATGAAACTCTGCAATTTCTAGTGCGTCGCCCTGATAGAAAAGAACAGAAGGCTTTTTCGGAATATATTTTTTGATATCTCTCAGGTCGTTAATTTTCTTAATTTCAATTGTGGCTTTAAGCTCCTTTAGATTTTCAATGATTGATTCCCAGGCCTGTTCGGCAAAATCGATGCCTATAAATACTGTATTGTGTTTAAATTCGGATTTATGCAAGTTTACGAGAACCTGTCTCTCTGCTTCCATGCCGCCACATCCTAGATCAAGAACTATTAAGCCCCTTTCACTATTTCTAATTTCTGACAATAGAATTTTTCTAAGTGGTTTTGTGAGTCCAGGTAATTCTTTTCTTTCAACCTTGTTTAGATCTGAGTAGAGCTCTTTCTCCCATCTCGGCAAAGGTAGGTCTGCAATTTCTAGCAATTTTGCAGGATCAACTCTTTTTCTGCGAGTTAGTCCCCATAATAAGTAGCTCGGTAAGAACCTTATCGCCATAAAGAAGCTTATGTTTTCGTCTATAGCATATTGCATATCGGGCTCGGAGTTTGATTTAAGTTTTTCAAGATCATCCACTATTTGTGATATTTTTTGGTATCGAGATCTGGAGACTGACAAGGCAATCATCACAATAAGAATAATGATAACTGCAAAAGTTAGTATTTTTATAATGACCCCAGACACTGCTAACATATTATAACTCTATAGCTTATTTAGACTGTGTTTTCTCAACCCATTTCTGCTTCACGCCTGGGGTAAAGTATCTAGGATGTCCGTTAGACCAAAGTATAATATGTATCAGTTTTTCACTTTCTTTACTCTTTGAAACTTCGGCAAACTCTGAGCTTTTCTCAATTAAACTCTTACGAATGGAGTTGTGCGCGAGATGAACCAGTTTATCGTTAGTTTCGACACCTGGCTGGAGTTCAATGTTTATCTGTAGGAATTGATTGTGATATATGTCGTATTTCGTAGACATGGTGAACCGCTCGGTAAAGTAATCTACCAACTTCGGTTTAAGCAGTCCCTCTTTTATAAACTCAGGATAGATGATAATTCCGTGTAAAGTTGTAGAAAAATCAGCTCGTTCATAAACGTACACAAACGGATTTTTGCTTACGGTATCTTGTAGGCCGTTTTCTACTATCTTATCCTTAAGATTGATACCATAACGTGCGAATATTGATTCTAATGCCTTATATGTTAGAACCCCTCCATGATCGCCGATTGCATATCTAACCAAGGGTAAAGCTCCGTCCGAGGTGATTACGAGTTCGTTATCAACTTCTTCAAATTCTATGAATGCTGGGTCATATTGTGTCAATGTCGGGGTCTTTTCAATCTGCCCAAACAGATCCTTGTATAGTAACGGATCCTCTAACGAGAGACGTCTAACTAGAATGCTCAACGGTGTCTCGTAAGCCATCGCACCTACATCTGCAGTTCCATATATATTCAATGTATCCAGCAAAGGATTCTTAACTCCGGCCTTTTCGCTTACATAGTTTCTAAATGTCTCTGTAAAAGCTTCGGCAGCAAACATTAGTCTAATATTTAAAGTTTTGAGATCAATGCCTTCCGATTCGCTTTGATCAATAATTTCTTTAACGAATGGAGGGTAGCCGACTAATATCGTCTGATCAAATTCTGGTGAGAGTCGTTTCAGTGCCTTGAACACTTCGGTTTTGTTATATCCCGTAGGCAAAAAAGAAACCGGGGCGTTCATTCGTTCCGCGGCAATTTCAAATGCTCTTAGAGTGAAGATCCCACCTATCCACACTCCCATTCCAAAAGCCATTATTACCAGAGTTTTAGTGTTCCCGTAAGAAGAGTTACGCAAAAAATCCTCAGCCATCCAGGATGCCTGCACAGCCAAATTATTGTCGCGTGGAAAATAATACGGCTCTCCCGTCGAGCCAGACGTCGAGCAAAAAGAGATTGGTCCCTCCCAACTCTTACTCCAAACTAAATCTTTATGCTGAGCTGGTCTCAGATAATTGTTTTTACTACTAAGTGGTATTTTAGAGAAATCTTCAAGGCCTTTCACAAGTTTAGGGTTAAACTTTTTATCCTTTAGATATTTCTTATAGGCCGTTAGCTCCGATGAAGCTTTGTAGAATAATTGTAGTGAGCGGTCTGAAATCATAAATTGGCCTGTTCAACACGTTCCAGAGCAACCATATCAGCAACCCTGTGGGTAGGTAAACCTTTTTTATCTGATATATCAAGGATTAACTTAACTGTGTTCTTTATATTTTGGAGCCTGCTATGTACTCGGTCGAGATTAAATCCATCCTGTTCTAAATCTTCACAGACAAAAATTAGACCTCCGGCATTCGCTACATAATCTGGGACATATAGAATTCCTCTTTTGGATATTTGATCTCCGGCCTCGTCATCTATTAGTTGATTATTGGCTCCGCCGCAAATGATCTCGCAATTTAGGGTGCCGATAATTTTCTCACTAAACTCGTAGCCTAATGCACATGGTGCATATATATGCATTTGTTGGTGGTGTATGGTTTTATG
>CAJCIR010000025.1 GCA_903970425.1 Chlamydiota bacterium
TCTGAGGTGTGCATGAGCAAGGGAATGAATGTTGACGGTTACGATTGTAGTGGGCTAGTTATCGCCAGCATTTGTGACGTACTTGGGATCGATCCACAGCAGTGGCCTAAGGCTTTCCGACATGTTAGACAGTTTAGTGAACTAGCAATGTTTGCGGATCCAGAACCGGGTGACCTTAGGTTATTTTTTAAGAAGCCGGGTCTTGAAGGCAAGTCAGAGCGGGTCCACATGGGAATATTTGTGGATGATTATAATACTATCCATTCGAGTGGGTCTACACTAATGGTATTGGAAGGGGAGGTGGCGCCAGGTTTTGACGAAGCCCGCACTATTCCGTTGGATTTTGTAATAGGAACTCTTATACAGGATAATCCTATACCAGAATTTGACCCTGCTATTATTTAAGAATGAATCTACTAAAACCTCCAAAGCTTCATCCTGGCGATACCATTGGAGTTGTTGCGCCCTGCCTACCATTGTTACCAGGTCTTAAAGACAGTTACGAGGCTGGCATAAAAGAAATTGAGGACCTCGGTTTTAAAATAAAAAAGGGCAAGACCCTAGAACTTAAGTATTGGTGGTCTGGTGGTACACCCTCTCAGCAAGCACAAGATATTAACTCAATGTTCGCAGACCAAGACGTAAAAGCCCTTATTGCCATAGCCGGTGGCTTTTCAGCAATCGGCGTGCTGGAGTTATTGGATTATGAAACTATCCGAAACAACCCCAAGCCATTTTTGGGTATGAGTGACATGACCGCCTATCATTTAGCGCTCTATACAAAAGCGAGTCTAGTTGGTTTCCATATGGATGAAGTCTGTTTTGGCATGGGCATGAATTGGGTCAAAGCTAGCAAGTCTGCGCGTCAACAAGCCGAGAAAATGTTTATCAAATTTCTAACTAATACAGATAAACCAGGAAGTATACCTCCGCTTCGTGAGCGCAAAACATGGAGAAGGGGCAGGGCTAGTGGTCATTTAATTGGCGGGAACCTAAGTTCACTATCAAAACTTGCTGGAACACCTTACTTCCCACTGCCCGATATGTTCGACGGGTCAATACTGTTTTGGGAAGCAGTAGGGCTACACCGTTATGACATGGCCCAAATACTATACGAGCTAAAATATCACGGTATTTTTGATCGAATAGCTGGGATGCTGGTGGGTACTATTACGGCTATTCAGCCCTCCAATGATCCAGATCTTAATGAACCCACAATTGAGGAATTTACTCTGCAGATATTAAAAGAATACGACTTTCCTATTTTGGCAGGATTAGATTTTGGTCATTACACTGTGAACATGCCAATGCCCATAGGTATAAGAGTAGCCATGGATTCGACTAATCAAACTTTGGAATTTCTAGAATCGGCAGTCAGATAAGAGATTCAAGTTACATGTTTATGTCTTTGTGGCATGATGGCCGCGTTGGACAAAAGTACTGCGTTGGGCAAAAGAACATGAGTCCCATTCTTTTCTTCTAGTTTTGTATGAGTAAGTCCGATGTCAAGAACTATACCTTCGTAGGTAATTCCCATAGCAACTACTTTTATGTCTTCCCCGACAGTAAACGGGTGTGTGATTATTAGTACAATACTTGCAAAAAAATTGGCCAAAGCTTGCTGAGCCGCTACGCCTAAAATAATACCCAAGACTGCGCTACCAAGAAGGATCCTGCCAACAGGGATTGTCAGTAGATCAAGCGTCGCTACGATTATCGCCCCATACCCAAGAGCACGCAGGATGAATTGTATCGAAGAAGCTCTGCCACCACCTAATCTATGAAGTGTAATAAATCTGTGAACGGTCTTAGTTAGAACTTGTAAGAATGCTGTCGCGAAGAATATAAAGACTATTATTCCGACGATGGCAATGAACTTGCGTCCAACACCGTGACTTCTTATGTTTCCGCTAAAAGTACTAAGAAAAATTCCAACAATTACCATAATTGCACAAGGCACTAGCTTGGTATTTGCTCGGCGCCAGATATTAGATAGATTTACTTCGGTTTCTGCCATAACAAACTTAAGTATAACAAAACAGAGGTAATCGGCGAATTATCATTTGAGATATACGAAGCGAGGCTGATATTCATGAATATTTGTCTGCAACGGTGTCAGACCACTCAGTGTGTTGACGCTGTAGGAGACGACAAAACCATTGGAATCTGTTAATTCCGGATGAAAAGTTGCCATATAAGCAATCTCGTTACTGTATTCAGATATCTCGGGAATTGTATAAACCGCAACTGGCACACTCCAAGGGCCCTGTGGTGTACAGGCATAGGATACGAATATTGATTTGTCGGTATATACACTGTTAGGGATTGATACAGCGATGTAGCCATCGCCACTGTCCTTGGTTACTCCAGTAAGTTGGTCGGTAGTTGATATAACGACCGCATTACTTTCGCCACTTACCCAACTTTTACCATTCCAGTACTGCCAGTCCGAAATGTCCAACGTCTTGCCCAGTGGTACACGAGCTAATTTCATTCCACTACCCGCAAAACCATAAATATAGTTATATGTATTGTCTGATGTAACGGCATTTCCCCACTGTGTAGCGCTGTCCGTCGGAATTGCGGTCACTGAAGTATAGGTCGGCAAACCACCAGCAGGCAGAGTCATTACGGCTATACCTGAATTACCACTCAGGGTACTTGATAGGGGACCGTTAGTCCCTGGTATAAATTCATTTACAAATATTAATTGTTGGTTGTTCTCCGCATAGGTTCCAGCCACTTGCCATTGACCACCGTTATTATTAGTGTCGGTTATTAGGGTTTGCGGAGCATTGTAGGTTCCTCCGTAGATAGCGCTGAGGCTGGGAAGTTTTCCGACTAGCTCACTGTTATGAATGAAACCAGTGAAGGCAGCTGTCCCGTCTGTTTGAGCAGTCCCAATTAATGTATCAGAAAAATCAAACGCATCCTGACCGTTAGGTAATAAGGCTGAATATGAAGCGTCTCCAGCTATCCATCCGGGGCCCAGTTGCCCTGAGATGACTTTATCCAAAGATGTGTCGGGGGTGACCGAGGGTAGTTGACTCGGTTGGCAGTAGGGAGAAAATTGCACAGACTTGCCACTACTCGCGGAAGGATCGGTTTGAATCGTGGCGCCACCGGATAATTGTCCAGTAGCAGCGTTTACGGAAGCATAGGGGCTAGCGGCATGGCCGACAAAAAGATATCTAATGCCTAGAGCAGCGACCCCGATGATTACTATCGTAGCCACAAAAAATTGTGGCTTCTTTTTTGTTTTTCTAAGCCACCGTTTCATAGACTAATGATAACAAACCACTCGCTATTAAAATCGAAATCACGGAGTAGTACTTATTTACTTTTCTTGAAACTCATCAGTATCGAAGTTTTTTTGAACGTTATCCCAATTAAAGACTTTACCGTTCATCGTAATGTACACGCCGTTGTGCAGTAGCTGCACGGCGGTAACTGCTGAACCTAGATTAAATGGAGCATCTGAACCCATGTATACGAAAGGCACCATTGCGCCAACTAATACGACGGTCTTATCTTTTATATTTTGGCCGAGAAATTCAGCTGTTTGGACCATGGTGTCGGTGCCGTGAGTAATTATTATCTTCTCGGTATCCGCAGCATGACACTTCTCAAGTATTAACTGGCGTTGTTCATCAGTAATATCACGACTGTCTACGAGCATTAACTCTTCTAAATCTATATCTACTTTCGAGCGACCCTGTCTGAGCATGTCAGCAATATGACTTCCATCGTGATCTACTTTAGCATTCGACGGGTTGTTGTAGCCTGCATCCACTTTAGCGGTTGATGGGTTGTAACGAGCGTCTATAGTTCCACCAGTAATAAAAAGCTGGATCTTCATCGCTCAATCATATCAACAAAAAACTCAACGAATAGAGAGTTTAATCACATACATATGGAGGTCGGCGTGGACGTTATATTGCTGGATATAACCAAATCAAGACTGATTAATTATTAGAGTTAGTCTATGTTTTGTGGTGAGTCAAAAATAGATAGTGCATCCGCACCAATCTGTTTAGCAATAACTTTAGTAATTTCCGGTTCTATTTCTACCCATACTACAGGGTCTTCAACAATCACATTCAAACAACCTGGGTAGAGAGTAGCTGCTTTAATGGTTGCTGAGATTGAAAAGATACCTACGCCTAAGTCTTCTTCGTCTTTACTAAGATTTAATTCCTCAGGGACTCTTTGCTCAGACCAACTTATTGGAGATGTTCTATTGGTAAAGACTACACCATCTTGGGGTAAATACCTTCTTTCAGTGGGGCTGTATTTCCAAACCTCAAGATCGACTAAATCCAAAAACATTATAGTACAACCTAGCGTTTGCGATGATCCGTAAAGTAGTAGGCAATTGCCACGAAAGGATGTATAAGAACCATCCCAATTATCCACCACACTTTTGCTCTATCGCTAATTTTTTTATTAAGGGCTACGTCAACAATCATCCAGACTTCAAAAGCAGCAATCAATAATCCAAAAATGACAATGACAGGTAGCCAAGCACCAAGATGCCACGCGTTATTGCTATACATAAGAAGAATTATAACACCCTGTTTCCTCTTATGGTTTAAGGCTATACCAAAATAAACAAAAGTTGCCGCTAGCTATAGCCAAATTATATAAGTTATGATATAATATAGAACTTATGTCAAGCATGATGCAGAGTGAAGTTCCTGCCGTACCAGATGGAGTAGTCTTTAACTACTTAGACGGTGCTGCAAACCATGAACTCAAAAACCTTGTTGCCATTTATTATCTTTCTCAGCCAGATGAGGCATTCGCAGCCCGTGGTGTAGCTCGTGACTTGAGGGCACGACAAGACCCCGAACTATCCTGGGATATAAAGTCTTCATCTGTGACAGATTACTGCGAAAGAAGTCTTGAGCCTGTTGGCGCCGTCTTAGGCACCGAAATTAGAACAAATTCTGGCAAAAAATTAACTGCCTGGCAGGCGGATCCTGAACATCTTGAGGGAAGACTAGCTTTGGCAGGATTTTTTGGTGATTGGGGTCTACGCTGGCCTGAATTGTCAGTACAGCAAGCTTATGGCAACACTACCAGCCCTACAGAAGTTCGATCACCCAGAGTTAGGCACATCTTGTACCAAGCAATACTCAATAGTGATACGGCTTATTCTATTGCTGAACTTACTAAGGTCTTAGGCGGAGCTGGGTATAAAAGCAGCCCAGAGGTCGCTATTGCTAATCAGGTAAACGCTCTGACTACTCTCGGAATACTTAGTAAAACAAGCAACCGCCGTGACTACGATCCCCTGGTTCAAGTAGTGAGGGATGAGTTTGAACATAGTAGTTTTGCTTTAGGAGAGACGACGGCCGAAAACCAAGCATTATATGGTGCAATAGGACGTTTGGGTGTGGGCAAGACGGTAACGATTAACCAACTTGTTGAGGCAGCTCAGGAAATGGATGATAGCATTGATGACGCCAAACTTAGATCTTACATAAGACAAGGCGTGACTCAGAGGAATGGTTATCCTAGCTTAAGTCTAGTAAATCCTGAGGCCCCATCCGTATTCAATGAGCAGTCCCAGATATCATTAACGGAGGATGCTAAACAGCCAATAGCAGAACTAGTAAGTGGCGTTGAGTCAATTAAAAGTGGCACAGGCGAGGCCGCTAATATGTATGCAGGTCGCGCAAAACAAATACTAGACACGCCACATGATGTCTCTGTATTGATTGCTAAATCTAGGGAATTCTCACCTTACGTGAATTCCCAGGAGCGTGATGAGACCAATCAGCAGCTTGAAACAATTGTTAGAGATCTTGGCAGTGTTACTACCGACGTGGCCCGCGAAGAATTACTTACCAGGTTCGGCAGAAAACTATCTAAGCCTTTTGTTAGAGAGGTTCTAAACGACCTAGTCTATACGGGTAATTTATTCTTCGGAACTGCAACCGTTGAGCCACACCAAAACGTATTGGTAAATTCATACACCTTGCCGAAATAGAGAAACTTGTTATTGGGGGCGTTAGCGACATTGTAACTAGGTTTTAGATAAGTTCGTAATGGCCAAATACATCTATAAGGCTGTTGTCATCAACAGACTTTCCGATGTAATGACTGTCTCTGCTGGCTGCCAAATCCTGTAACTCTTTGCTGTCCCCAATAGTGGCAACGTGACCACATAATTCCATAAAACTCCAGTCGGATGGTTGGTCGCCAATTCCCAATATATCATCGAGTGCTATGCCAAGGTAATCTGCGATTTCTAACACAGCATTACCCTTTGAAACACCCGGGGCTGTTATGATACAAATTCTTCTGGGCCCTAAATACGGATGTTGAGACCAGATAGAATTGACCCGATTACCTAGATGCTTTAGTTGAGCATCAATTTTTATCTTTTCACTCTCATCGTTGGCTAAACTAATCATTTTTATTAGAGGTACCTTACCAATAATTTCAGTTAGATTATCGAGGTATATTGGTTTCTTTTGCAGTAGCTTTAATCTTTTCT
The DNA here is from genome assembly GCA_903970425.1 of Chlamydiota bacterium. Classification (GTDB taxonomy): domain Bacteria; phylum Patescibacteriota; class Saccharimonadia; order Saccharimonadales; family UBA4665; genus CAJCIR01. The sequence goes on from CAJCIR010000025.1 coordinate 6,506, forward strand.
TAATAAAATCTGGATCAGAGTCCTTTCGAATGTAATAGTTATCGGCACTGAAGACTTCCGAATATACCTCGTCTTTCTCTAAATAATCTTCAATGACCGAATTTTCTATAGCATATTCTTTAATAATTTTTTTATTACCAAAGGGGTTGATAACTAAAGCTCCACCGTCAGTAATGTGCGGATTATTGAGCTTGGCTTTAGCTATGATGTCATCTATAGCGGGGTGAAACTTAGCGGTACAAAGGATTACAGGCACACCACTTTTAAAGACTCGATGTAATGCATCAATAACTTCGTCATGTGGTAAAGGGAAGTTAATCCCTTCCTGTTTACCGACCATTACACCGTCAACATCAGTAATAACCGCTTTTATCATGAATTAACTATAGCAAAATCCCCTGAGTATAGATGTTGAGGGGATTTAAACAGAGAAAGTGTTGGATATTGACTTCGTTGATATTTCAAGTAAAGCTAAGGTTGTTGCTTAGCTTTAAGCATCTCTGTCATTTTATTGATACGGTTCTGTTTAGTAGCTTCTTTTTAGATTCATTAATCCAATTCAAATATTCTTTCTGTTGTGAAGGCGGAAGGCTTTCAAAATAAACTAGTAATTTAGATGCTTGAAAAGCTTCGACAATAGTTTCGTCCACTTCATAAATTATACAACGTCTGTAGTAAGCGCAAAGAAATTGAAAGCTTTCCTATCCCAGCGCCTAAAATTATTGACGTTTTTTATCTAATGAAATCAATGTACCTGCAGTAATGAATAATAGTGACGTAAAAAATAGTTCGTAAATAATATTATTCATTCTAGGCAGTCCGTAGCCGGTGTTTGGAGGACTAGGTATTGTCGAGGTCGATGAGGTCGATGAGGTTGATGAGGTTGATTCAGCTATTCCGACTGGATCACTTACATAATCTAGAGCAGAGTTTGAATCAAGTGAACCATTGTCGGTAACAGAATAAGTAAGGTTAAGTGCTGGCAGTCCATTGTATGTTGTCTCGGTAATGACTGACCCGGCTATATTATTATAAGTTTGGGTGACCGTATTATAGTCTCTGGCCACTACTTGCGAAGGAAACAGGTTAGTCACAAAAATCATAGATACTTGATCGGTAGTATTTAGAGTCAGGTATGACAGATTGATTAGTCCTAGAGGGTAAGTATAACCGTTATCTGACTCGGCAAGAGTGCCCTCGGTAATCGCTGAATCAGATGTAAGCATAGTGGTACTAGATGGTAAGTTGATCGAAACCCCAGCTCCAGTTACTGCATTTGTTAAAGAGGCAGAACTTGTTGATGCCAGAGTTGGATTAATTCCAGCATATATATCGCCAGCGCCCCCGTTTTCAGTCCCACCATAAACATACTGGCCTGAGGCTGAAGCCGTAAGTGCATTCCAGCTAACATTATGACCGCTACCGCTAGGGGTTGTATCGGTCCAGGTTGTGCCACCATTGGTAGATACATAAATGTCTCCACCAAGTACTGCTGCTGCCAGATCTTGGCCATTGGCAGAAGATGTAACTTTATAGTACTGTAGGCCATGCATTCCGCCGCTGGGAGTTGTATCGGTCCAGGTTGTGCCACCGTTGATTGAAGTATATATATCGCCATTGTTTGCTAAAGCAACCAAGTCTTGGCCATTGGCTGACATAGCAATACTTTCCCATAGTTGGTTGTGTAAGCTACCGCTTGGTGTAAGGTCAGTCCAAGAACTCCCACTGTTAGTAGAGATATACAAATCATGTCCAAAGTTTGCAGCGGTTAGTATTTTGC
>CAJCIR010000026.1 GCA_903970425.1 Chlamydiota bacterium
AAGCGAAACTTGGTCAGGGAGCTAGCGAAGAGTTAGCTCGAAAGGCCCGTTATGAGTTCTTAAATAGTGTTAAGGAAAAACACGGGGCCGCTGGAATTATCACGGCCCACCACAAAGACGATGTCCTTGAAACAGCTATCATCAATCTTATGCGTGGCACTGGTCGCCGCGGCATAGCTTCACTACAGTCCAGTGATGAATTACTACGTCCTCTACTTAATGTATCTAAAGAAGAGATTAGAGATTATGCCAGTAAGCGATCTCTGGTCTGGCATGAGGATTCAACAAATGTCGACAAGAGCTACTTACGAAATCATGTCAGATTGGACTTACTTCCGCGTCTTAGTCGTGAAGAAAAAACAAGACTTCAGGATTTAATCGAGCAAACCAGCCAGTACAACAAACAGGTTGACCAAGGATTGATTGAACAACTGGAAAAGCACACAACAGATAAGCGTATCGACAGACAGTGGTTCATTATGCTGCCCTATTCTGTCTCTAAAGAAGTCATGGCTACCTGGTTACGCCAGCAGGGTTTAGCTTCTTACGACCGTAAGACACTAGAGCGTGCTGTTGTTGCTTCTAAGACTTTTCGTGCAAATACGCAGGTTGATATATATAATGACTATTCACTCATAGTGAAAAAGGAGTATTTGGCACTCACTGCCTTAGACCGCTAGTATAAAGTTCTGAGTTTGTTATATAATAAGAAGTTGTATGGATAATAAACCCTTTCGACCCCAAGCTGGTAAGGATAGTAATCGTAGAGGCTTCAAGAATTTTGGCTTCGTAGCACTCCTTGTTTTGCTAGTATTAATTATCGTTGCTGCCTATGGCCAGTCATCTACTCTTCAACAGATTCCTATCACCCAAGCAGTCAGTAACGCGAACGCCGGGAAATATTCCTCGATGTTTGTTAATGGCAACGAAGTCGACATTACCCCTAAGGGACAGTCCAAAGCGACTATTAAAACTTACAAAGATCCTAGCTCTAGCCTAAAAGATGAGGGGCTAAATCTTTCCAAAGTCGCGATCACTTATAAATCACAGTCCAGTGCGGCTGCTACTTGGGAAGACCTTGGTATAACAGTTCTGCCTGTTGTGCTAATAGGTTTTGTCCTTTTCTTTATGCTTAGAAGTGCCCAAGGTCAAGGCAATCAGGCTCTAAGTTTCGGAAAAAGTAGAGCTCGACTTTACGGTAACGAGAAAGATAAAGTCGACTTTGCTCAAGTCGCTGGAAGCGCAGAAGCTAAGCAAGACCTAGAAGAAGTAGTCGAATTCCTAAAATTTCCTAAAAAGTTTTTGGCTGTTGGGGCTCGAATTCCAAAAGGCGTATTGCTAGTTGGTCCTCCTGGAACTGGTAAAACCCTTCTAGCCCGAGCCGTTGCCGGTGAAGCAAATGTACCTTTCTTCAGTATCTCGGGATCTGAGTTTGTCGAAATGTTTGTAGGAGTTGGAGCTAGCCGTGTACGGGACTTGTTTGCAAAGGCTAAGAAAAACTCTCCATGTATTATTTTTATTGATGAGATTGACGCAGTTGGTCGCCGCCGCGGAAGTGGTATGGGCGGTGGTCACGATGAACGAGAGCAAACCCTTAATCAGATATTGGTTGAGATGGACGGCTTTGAACAGGGCCAGAACGTTATTGTCTTGGCTGCTACTAACCGAGCCGATGTCCTTGACCCAGCCCTACTACGCCCTGGCCGTTTTGACCGCAGAGTAAACATTGATCTACCTGACCGCAAGGATCGTGAAGCAATACTTAAGGTCCACTTTGCAAAGAAGCCGACCGGGAAGAACGTTGATCTTGATGCTCTAGCTGCAAAATCAGCTGGTTCTTCAGGTGCCGATCTTGCAAACATCGCTAATGAATCGGCCATCATTGCCGCTCGAAATAATCAAAAAGAAATAACTAACGCTGATGTTACCGAGGCGTTTGAGAAGGTCGCTATTGGTCCTGAGCGTAAGAGCAAGATCATGAGTGACAAAGAAAAAGAACTGACTGCCTATCACGAAGCTGGACACGCCTTAGTTGGACATGTTCTACCTGATGCTGACCCAGTTCATAAAGTGACTATCATACCTCGTGGTGGTACTGGTGGAGTGACTTGGTCCATACCACTCGCCGATAAGAGCTATCACAGCATTATTGAATACAAGGATGTCTTAGCCCGTGCGCTAGGTGGCCGTATCGCTGAGGAAATTATCTATGGTCCAGACCGCGTGACAACTGGCGCGGGTAACGACCTGCAGCAGGCGTCTGAGCTGGCACGCGACATGATCGTCAATCAAGGAATGGGCAGGAAATTACGCGACCAAGTGTTCCACACTGATGAGGGCATGATGCTAGATAGACTAGTTCATGAGCGTGACTACTCCGATGAGACTGCTAAAGTTATCGACGATGAAGTCGAGAGTCTGATAACTGAAGCTGCTAATCGAGCTCGCTTAGTTATTAAAGCCAATCACGAAAGACTAGAAAAACTCAAAGATCGTTTGCTTGAAAAAGAGACTGTTGAATCTGAGGAAGTAGACAAAGTACTCAGCGGCTACGTTATGCCAAAAGCAGCTGCGCTTTATTAATATGTAAGCAAATAAACTGTATCTGTATTTAAGATACAAAAAGTGGGACAATAAGTAGTGCTCTCATAAGGCTTTTTCACGGAGTTGAAAAGACATGGCACGCACCAAGAAAATCAGTAGTAGTAATGACGTCCTTCTTCTACTTCAAGTGCCACGTACTAATCCTAAAAAAGAACTTGCCGCCGAGCAGATGTTCGCAAGTCTGCAAGGTCTACTTACAATGCCGACCAATGGATTATTAAAGTCTGCTAAAAGAGAACGCATTAGTTTTGAAATAGTTGTTATAAATAAGCGGATTGGCTTTTATGTCTGGGTTCCGGAGTACCTCAAAGGCTATGTTGAGGAGCAAATCTATGCTCAGTATCCAACCGTTCAAATATCTGAGGTAGAAGACTACAGCTTGGATCAAACCCCGAAGTTCAAGACTACGTTGGTTAGCGAGATGAAATTTGTTAATAATGACGCTTTACCGATAAAAACATTTTCGAGTTTTGAGGTAGATCCGTTGGCTGCTATTACTGCTACGCTTGCCAAATTTGACGAAGATGAAGAGGCTTGGATACAACTTATAGTTCGTCCAGCTTCTAGCGGCTGGCACAAACGTAGCGAACGCTATATTGCTGGTCTGCGTGGTCGCGGACCTATGGGCGCTAAGGAATTCCTAACAATGCTTGTTGCTTCGCCTAGTGCCAGACATAATGGTCCCCCTAGGCTAACAGACTATCAACAAACAAAGGCTGCGGGCGCTGAACTTAAAACCCAGAAACTGGCTTTTGAAGCCAGCCTTAGAATTGTGTATCGGGGGAATCAAAAAGGCGAGCAAGCCAAACTAAAAGTAAGATCAATAACAGCCAGCTATAAACAATTTAATACCACTTACCTAAATGGTTTTGAGTCAAAAAGAATAGTCAACGATCCGTTCTTGCTAATGCTGTACAGAACCAGAGAATTTAATAAACGCGGCCTTATTTTCAACATTGAAGAACTAGCCACTCTTTATCATCTACCACACACCAACGTTGAAACGCCTAATATACTTTGGGCTCTATCACACACTGCCGAACCTCCAGCCAATCTACCTGTGGTTACTAGCGCATACGATCCTAAAATTAGCCCAGTAGCCGCTACAAATTTCCGCGGCCACAACACCATGTTTGGCTTACCACGTAGTGATCGCAGTAGGCACCTATACATTCTTGGGCAAACTGGAGTTGGTAAATCGGGTCTAATGGAGTTAATGACTATCTCTGATATTTATAGCCCACATGGGTTCGCCGTCATTGATCCTCATGGCGATTACGCAACTAACATAATAAGTCGTATACCAGAAGACAGAATAAGAGACGTAATCTACTTCAATCCTGCCGACATAGATTTCCCAGTTGCCTTTAATCCAATGGAAGTCTACGACGTAAAGCTAAAGACTCACACTTGTTCTGAGTTAATTGGAGTGCTAAAGAGAATGTTTGATAATTGGGGTCCAAGATTGGAGTACATACTACGCTATAGCATTCTAGCCCTACTAGATTATCCTCAGGCAACAATGCTCGACATAACACGAATCTTAACCGATAAGGAATTTCGTGACCAGGTGGTGACTCACGTCCAAGATCCCGTCGTACGAAATTTTTGGACAGTTGAATTTGCTGGCTGGAGCACACGTTTTGCCGCTGAGGCTGTGTCTCCTGTTTTAAATAAGATCGGAGCATTTACCGCTAATCCTCTAGTACGAAACATAATTGGCCAACCGACCAGTAGCTTCAATATACGAAAAATAATGGATGAAAATAAAATTCTGATAGTTAATTTATCCAGAGGACTTGTTGGCGAAGATAATGCGGCGGTGCTTGGCGCCTTACTGGTTACAAAAATTCAACTTGCAGCTATGAGTCGAGCTGATATGCCCGCTGAATCACGTACGCCCTTTTATTTATACGTTGATGAGTTTCAGAATTTTGCTACCGATTCGTTTACGACAATTTTAAGTGAAGCCAGAAAGTATGGCCTAAATTTAACTGTCGCCAACCAATACATTGCTCAAATGATTCCTGGGGTTCGAGATGCAGTATTTGGCAACGTCGGATCAGTCATCTCCTTTAGAACTAGTGCTGACGATGCCCGTACCATGCAGCGTTACTTTGAGCCAAAATTTAGTGAACACGACCTGGTGCAAATGCATAACCGGCACTTTGTTATTAGTATGACAATTCAAGGTGAGAAAGCCCCAGCTTTTTCTGCAATAAGCCTCAACTTGCCAGAGCTCAAAGAGAATAACGCTGAAGAAGTTATAGATTATAGTCGAAAGCATTATTCAATCACCAAAGAGGAAGTCGAAAAAGAAATTGTGGAACGGTACTTTAGTGCAGACAAGCTTTATGATGGTCTGCAAACAATTTTGCCCGCCGAGACTAAAAAAAGAAATCCCAAGATTGCCAGAACGGCCGTTATTAATCAGATCAGTCCGGATGATTCAGAAAAACCCACAAAAAAGCGAAGCCGTCGTCCAAAATCGGAGGCGTTCATAACCCATGCGTCGACCGTAGAATTAGTGAGTTCCTCTGAAATTACTGAGTTCAGTGACGATAGTGTCATAAAACTACACTAAATCGTTTTTTATCTGTTCTTAAAGAGCTTGGCTGGTTATACTAGCTAGTAATCCAAGACATGAGCAACAGACTTAAAAAACCGCTAAAATTCAATATGACGCTCGGTAATGCTGCAGCTCTGTTAGTGGGCGCATCATTTGTTAGCCAATTACTGGGTTTCCTCAAGACAAAATTAGTTAACGCTAACTTTTTAGCAACTGGTCCACATAGCACAGACGCATATTTTGCAGCCTTTAACATTCCGGATTTCTTTTATTTTACGATCGCGGCTGGAGCGTTGGGTGTAGCCTTTATGCCTGTTTTGGCTGAGCATTTGCACAAAGGTGACAATGAAGGTATTTGGGAATTATCTGATAGCCTTCTTAATTTACTGGCAATTGTCATGGCGGTCGTGGCAGTTATTATATTCGTATTTGCCAAGCCTTTGATTACTCATGTTGTCGCTCC
>CAJCIR010000027.1 GCA_903970425.1 Chlamydiota bacterium
CAACGGCGACAACTACCACGACGACCAGTACTACTTCCAAAACGGCGCTGCCTGATTCCATTCGAAGTCTCTTAAACATATTCATTCCTCGTTAGATTTATTGTACTCCTATAATTTAGTCATAAGTATTGTTACTATGTCAATATATTTCAATCAGTTATTGCTGTGCTCGTTTCTTCCAAATCTCAAAAACGAAACTTATTCCATTTTCTCGGTGAGTCTCGCTAGCGCTGATTAACTCGAAACTTCCCTGATAGTCCGGAAAAAACTTAGTGCATTTAAAGTCGCCATCCACCTTTGTTAGGTAGAGTTCGTCGGCAAGATCAATAGTCGCGGCGAAGAGTCCAGCACCACCACCTACCCATATATCCCCCTTAAAAGACTTAAGAAATTCTCTAGCGTCACCAACACGTTCAAATCCTTCTCGTAGCGGACCTGGCTTAGTTGTAGCCACTAAATTACGCCGTTCAGACAATGGCTTTTGCTGTTCTTGGTACCAACCATATCCCATCATTAATACTCCACCGCGAGTTCTGCTCCGAAATTGGGCTATATCGCTTGTTAGTTTACGTCCCCACGGTATGCCATGGTCTTCAGCAAGACCGCTCCTACTATCAATTGCCGCAATGAATCGAATCATGAGCTCAGCATAAGCGGTCTAATGTGATTGAGCAAGTAAAAGGAACCAGTTACTAAAACGGTTTTCTCGGGCTGAGCCAAAAGTGCTGCAAGCGCAAGTTCAGGTTTTTCAATGACCGTAATATTTAAATCTAAGCCCTTTGAAGCGCTAACAACTTCAACAGGGTCAATAGAATGTTTGGGGGTATCCTGCGAACCTGCAAAGGTTGTAACTATTATATTTTTGGTCAAGCTGGCTAGTTCACTCATGGCAGGTTCCAATCGTTCTTCGCCGCCTGCAACAAAACCGACTAAAGCCGCTACGCTCTGTTCAGGAAACTGACTATTTATTGCGGTTATCAGAGCGTTTAGTTTTTGAGCGTTATGAGCACCGTCGATGATTACTGTTTTTCCGTTACGATGAAAAATCTCCATACGACCGGGTATATAGGTATGCGCAGCATCAATAACCTGGGAGTTGTGCAATGCAGGTAGTTTATCTCTTAAGATAATGTATTCGACAGCGGCCTTTGCCAGAGCAAAATTACGCTGCTGAAAGATTGGCAGGAATTCTGTATCACTAACTACGGAGTCGGGTTTTAATAACGTAAGCTTGGCTCGCTGGGCAGTAGCCGCAGTTCTAATTGACTCGACAACACCGTCACCTTGGCGGTAAGTAAAGACTGCGTTACCCTCAGTTATGATCCCCGCTTTTTGACTGGCGATGGCCTCGAGCGTGTTACCTAATACTCGAACATGGTCCAGGCCGATATCAGTAATTATGCAGACTTTGTCAGTGCGATTGATAACGTTGGTACCATCTAAAAGTCCCCCCAGTCCCACTTCAACAACAGCATAATCAACATTTTGTTTGGCAAATTCCCAGTAAGCAAACGCGACTAGACACTCAAAATACGATGGTTTAATGCCGCTTTTTTCAATCAGTTCCATAAAAGTAGTTAATTCCTGGCAATATTCGCTTTCCTCCATGGGCATCATGTTTATTTGCAGACGGTCATTGATTTCAATTACGTGTGGCGATACAGTCAGACCTACTTTGGAATCGGTCTCATGTAGCAACGCGGCGGCGTAGTACGCTGTTGAAGTCTTGCCAGAAGTGCCGGCGATATGAATTATCTTAATTTTATTCTGAGGGTTGTCTAGAAAATCCATCAGCTTACGCATATTGTCCAAGCTGTATGGCCTGTTCATTGAGCTTGCTGGAGATACAAACTTGAGTAGAACCTCCCTAGCTTGAGCAAAGTTGGATATGGTCATACACGCTATGGTACAGCGTCGCAAAAAAGAATAGTAGCCCCTGTCGATTATGCTTAATATTTGCTATTATCTAAGGGATACAGTAAAAGACATGCCCAAATCAGAAAAAAAACCAAAATCAACTAGGATGGCTAATGGCGTCGTAAGAGTAATTGAGGCGCCAGCTCAGGCTTTGCAATTAGGAGTTGAAGGTGGCCAAAAAGTGGCTAAAACTCTACCCATGACCGGTCATAAGCCACTGAAAAAAGCAAAAGACTATTGGTACTTGCTGGGTCCAGGACTTACTACTGGGGCCTCAGATGATGACCCTTCAGGTATTGCTACCTATTCCCAAACTGGTGCCCAATACGGTTTCGGTCTGCTTTGGCTTGCAGCCTTTACTTTCCCATTGATGGCCGTAATCCAGGAGATATGTGCCCGTATCGGTCTAGTTACTGGCCGTGGTTTAGCCGGTAATATCCGTGTTCACTTTGGAAGAAAAGTTCTGGTTTTTAGTACCCTACTGCTTTTTGCCGCCAACACATTCAACATTGGAGCCGATATTGGAGCAATGGCCAGTGCAGCTCAATTACTCTATCCACATCTTAACTTTTCGATAATTGTGATTGGATTTAGTGTGCTAATTTTGGTGCTTCAAATTTTCACTCCCTACGTTAAGTACGCGCGTTACCTAAAATGGCTCGCCCTGACTTTATTTGCCTATATACTCTCTGCCCTTCTTGCCCATCCCGATTGGCACACTGTTCTTAGATATTCTGCAATCCCTCACATAAAATTCGACAAAACCCAGATTATTCTAATCTGTGCGATTTTAGGAACAACCATAACTCCCTATCTATTTTTCTGGCAAACTTCTCAGGAAATTGAAGAAGAAATAGCTGTCGGTCAAACTACCCTAAAATCTCGAATGGGCTCTGAAAAAGAACCGATTAGAAAGATGCGAATCGATGTATGAACTGGTATGTTTCTATCAA
>CAJCIR010000028.1 GCA_903970425.1 Chlamydiota bacterium
TACCAGCGTCGAACATAGATTTTAATTGCTCGTCGGTGTATGCGCCTGCCAGCCTAGTATCAAAGGCCGCCTCTATTGCTTGCAATTCTGTTGACCACGTCTCAGCCTTAGTAAAATGGTTATCATTTCCTGCAGAAATTAGAAGTAGTGAAGTGTCCGGCTCCCTACGTCTCTCTGGCTGTATTGGCTTACTGCCTAATATATAGTAAGGAGTTATTTTGGGGCTCCCAGTGTATTCGGATGTGTAAGCCCAGATCACAGAAGCTTGTAACATTCTTGCTTCTTGAGCAGTGTCAAATGCGAAGCTTTCCATGTCTTTTCCTAAATGGGGTAACTCGGCGATAAAACTTCCAATTAATCGTCCATTGGCCTGTACGACTTCAACATCTTGACGTAAACCATCTACTGTAGCGGTATTTAATGCCAATTCACCGAATTTGCCCATAAGCTCTGCGTACAGAGGTGATACGGCTTTGTGGCGTTCTGTCAAAGCAGCCAAGGCTAAGTCGGCCTGTTCCTTATTCATAAGTTAGTATTTTACCATAACCGTAGTTGTACGTCAAGAGTTTCGTACTCGTTTTGTATCTGGTCAACTGTCTGTAATAGACTTTAATACTTGTACTCAAGGTATAAGTGCCTTTTAATTCGTGACTATCCCTTTACAACATGTGACTTAGATTTGTGGATGATCAAGAGTCCGCATTCCAATTAACAGCCCTAGCGAATAATGACGGGAAGCCTATGTGTTAGTTCACCCACCCAAATTAAGAATTACTTTGCCTAATACTGCTGACATTGGCAGCGGTCCAAACTCACGGGAATCCAGCGAATCTGCTCTATTGTCACCCAACACGTATACATCATTTACAGGGATGGTGATACTAATTGGAGCGTTGTTAGTAGTGCTAGTTTCACCATTCACTAAGTTGCTGTCTGGTACAAAACCTCCAGGATGAGTGCTGTCAAAGACGGTCAACATGCCATTTTGTATTGTGACTTTATCTCCGCCTACAGCAACTATACGCTTAATACCAACCTTGGTACCAGCTACTGATGGATCAGGAAAATTGATTATCACTACATCACCTATACGCGGCGAACCATAGAATCTAGTTGAAACTACTTTAGAGCCGTTAGGGTAATTTGGGGCCATTGATGGACCGTTAATAGTATAAAGATTGAAGAGAACTAATCTTGCTATAACTATAACAATTAGCACTAAAATGACGACTACTTTTGCTACTTTATTGACGGGTCGTTTAAGGCTAGAACGCTCGTCTTTTGCGGTTGTTATTGCAATAGCTACACTGAACGCTCCCAACATAATCAAAAACGGTGAAGCGGAAGCTAGTGATCCTGGAAATACTTGTCCTTGTACTATTAGCAGGCCCAAGCCAACTAAGATACAGATCCACCCTTTGATAGAAGTGAAGACACGTTTAAGCTGGATAGCTGCACGTGGGTTCTGTTTGCTTTGATTTTGCATTTTTTACTTTCTGTTTACTTTCTGAGAGTTAGCCATATTTAACCTTAAGTGTTATGTGCCTGTCAAGCTACGAGCTACTAGTCTTTCTACCTACTTTAATTAGCTTGTATAGAATATATCTATTACATAGATATGGAGCATTAAACTTATGTTTATATGTGGTATATTGTGAACAGATGGAAAATGAAAATCCAAAACTACAAAACACTTCAAAACAATCATCTTCGATTAATAAATCAGAAGAAGTAGACAAACAAAATACTAGCGGCCTCTCCACGTCCACATTAGATAGCAGTAGCCTAGTCAAACCTGACAAAAAAAGGCACATGCTGCGCAATGTTCTTCTAGCTATAGTGGGACTGGTTATAATCGTTGTAGTTGTCGTAATCATAATAATTACTAGTTTCGTGAATGACGTTACTAAACCAAATAATCCGTCTGATGTAACAACGGCATATGCTCAAACTTCTAACAAGGTTGCCGCTCAGGTAATTGCTTCTACGAGTGGCCCCTCACTATTTTCCAAACAATCTTTACCTACAGACAAATCTAGCGGTAAAACGAATGAAGTAAATACACTGTACTGCTACACAGTTAGTGAGAATACGAACGTCGTAAACCAACTTAACCAAGGTTTCCCTCAAAACGATCCGTGGACATATGCCGGACAGGCAGACGGTACTACAGCGCCTATTAGTGCACTCACAGCCACGTTCCAGAAAACAAACACTGTTAATTTACGATACGAAACTCAAGGAGATAAACTATCGACTACTAATCAAAACTTTAATCCGGCAGCTGTAGCTTATGTTGGTATAAGTTTGCCGTCCGTATCCAATCCATGCTCTACTCCAGAAAGCCAAGACAACATACAAACCGCGAATAAACTGATCATTTCTTTACAACTCGATTTATTTGATTATCCATTTAGTAAAAATGTTGTAATCTGGCAAAGTCCTGCCAATGGGCCAGAGTATCAATCCTTAACCAATGAATTAAGCCTTCTGGCATTAACCAATATTGATAAACAAACTTATACGAAAGTAACGAGTCAAAAGGATGTGTACTATCCTGATCCTGAATATTCTGAAGGTACCTATAGCCAAGTTGGTGAAGCCATAGATATATGCTTAGCTGGTAACGAAAGCCCAGCTACAGCTTTCACAGCAATTGATAGTGCCTTTAATAAAAATGGCTGGCAAGCCAATTATCAAGGTAATAACAACGTACCATATGTGGTAAATGCAATGAATACTAAGCAAAGCTTATCCGGTTTTTCATTCTTGTACACTAAAGCTAGTGAGCTTGGCCAAATATCAGCTACCTTTAACCCAGACGGTACATTTGATGACGGATCAACCCAATGTTCGTTGGGTAATTACACACACGCCTTTTCAATTAGCGTTAGCTATAGCAAATGAGTTCATTTCATAAGCTTTGGTAGATAACAGCTGCTTTAGCCTCTACAGGGGAATATTGCTCATAACCTGTGCCTATAGTTCTAATTACAGTACGTAAAGGGATAGTCACCATATCTTGATACGCCTAAGCCTGAACCATCACCGGTGCATTGATACTGTCAGATGATGCATGGATAAAGTGCGTGTTCTCCCTAGCAGTTACTTTCATGGTTAGTAAGTTGCCATTGGCTGGGTCAAAGTACGGAGTAAGTCGTATCCGTCCTAACATTTGTATTGGCTCGATGTCTGGGGTACTAGGATCTTCGTAGCGTAATTCGACCTTCTTCCCAGGAGTGAAGGCTTGAATAATGTGCAGACTCTGAGTATCTCGACTTGCGTCATACAATAACTGCCCGGCAATTTCCGAAGATTTAGTTTGAAGCAGTGTTACGCTTTCGGACCACGAGCTATTATCGGCAAAGCCGGAGCTTTTGAGTACAAAATTCCGGTTTTTACGAGATACACCAGCTAAATCGACACTTTCCTGTACGCCTGTGGGGAGGCCTCCAGAAAAATGTTGTTCTTGGCCTACTATCCAGGTTGGAGGAACAACAGTTCTAAGAAAATCGTATCCAGTATTTCCTAAGTCAGAGCGTAATTGTCCCTCAAAACGACTGTCCCAAAGTAGTGCTAGGAGGGCTTTTTCCTCCATGTGAGGCGTGAGTGAAGGCTGGAATTCGACTTGGTGTTGGTTATTGAGCAGTCCTCTTATCGCCGTATTACCTATATATTCGTGTAGATAGAATGCGCGGTACAACGCGTTGTCTTCAGGTCTAACGTCAGACACATCTTTAACATCCCAAACCCTGTCAGGACCAGAAAAGATATTCTCAGCCATATACTCCAGCTGTCCCTTATAAGAAGCCGTTTTTGGCGACATAACAATGGAGCCATTATCTGGAGTTGACTTAGCGACGTGCTCGACCAGGACTATGGGGTCGACGATAGTTTCAAAACCAGCGGCCGAATAAGTACCATTCAATAGATGAGAAAGCCCTAGACCGAATGGAGAAGTTTCAAGTTCACAGACTGTATATCCTCTTTCAGTAGCAATCAGGTCGGGACGAAAGAACAAGTATTTCCCGTCTCCATTGCCTCTAAGAGATTCTGGCTTGCCGGTATCGAGCAAGCTAGCTACTTCCTCGTTTGTTTTATACAGCTCATTGGCAGCAGATAGGAAAGCAGCAGATTCAACGCCGATTCTTCCAATATCGAGAACTTCAGTTTCAGATAGCCCGAAAGGCTCAGGTGATACACGAAAAGAAAGTGCGTCATCACTGGCAAACTCCTGACGTCGAGCCTGATAAAAGATGTGTGGACTAGCTGCTGATTGGAGTTCTGTATACATAAGCAAACACCTTGAGACAGCATATTATAATAATAAATTCAGTAGATTGTCAAATAAAGTTAGTATCTAGTATTTGTCGAGCTGAGCGCTATTTGCCTTGGGTTTCCAGCCGTATTGATTGGATGTATCGTGAAACCTGCCATCGTTATCTGCTACAGCATTAGTAGGCTTCTTGATAATAGTCACAGCAATTTACTCTCTTACCACCCACAACATAACACTGCCTCCTTATCCTCCCCACACCATAACCACCGACACGGGCTACTGCATTACTCCCAATCCCTAAGAAATAAAATTACCCATCTGTTAGTGCTACAATAATCCCATAAATAGGGGGAGTTATGTTGTGGCTAAATATAATTATTCTAATCGGTGCAATAGTCCTTATTGTGGACGTTGAACGTTCAATGGCCAATGAACGAAAGAACGCAACTCAGTTATTAACAGAATTGCGAAAAATGCAAAACAGACTTTAATTAGCCCCTACTTGCTGTGAGGGGACAGTCGCCTAACTTGTCTTATAGATTGTTAACTAATCTAACGGTATTCTGGATTTTCGTTTTTGGCATTTGTAACTTTCTGCCAGTCTTCCGGTATGTTACCGATTGCTGGTATACCACCATTGGCTTTGAGGACGCTAGCCATATGCATCAAATTCCAGCACATAAACGTCGTGTTGCGGTTCGTGAAATCATTGTTGAACCCGAGCGGTGTCTTACCGTCGCCAATCGGTCTACCATCCCACTCGGTATCTCCATAGCTTGGGCCGGGTCCAGCTTCGCCTATCCAACCGCAGTCGGCCTGCGGAGGTATCGTATAACCAATGTGCTGCATTGCGTAAAGGATATCCATAGCACAATGTTTAATGCCATCCTCGTTGCCAGTAATAATACAGCCCGCAGTTTTGCCGTAGTACAAATACTGTCCTTTTTTGTTACGTTCACCGCTGTAAGCATACATTCGCTCGACGACTTGAGTAGCGACACTCGACTTCACGCCTAACCAAATTGGGGTGCCTATAACCAATATGTCAGCTGCCATTATTTTCTTTTGAATCATTGGCCAATCATCCTCCAGCCCCTCTTCGGCGCCGTCCTCGATCATACCAAAAGCGATCTTATGATCGAGGACGTAGATCTGTTCGACTGATACCCCCTCCTTGCTCATAACGTTCGATGCTTTATTGATGAGTAATTGCGTATGGGATTTTGATTTGTCTTTTTTAATTGAACAATTGATAAATAGAGCTTTTAGGCCCTTAAAATCGTAGTCTACAGAACTCATAAATCCCCTCATTGTTAGCGTAATTAACAGTATATAACTTTCAGATATGGATTAATCAAGAAAACTGCTTAGATCCAAAATCTCCTGAGGATACCAGTCGTATTCTCCCAGTCTTTTTGCATCAAATGGCCCGTCAACGCCGTCATCACCTTTTAGAGAGTTCACTTTTGAGCAAAACTTTGGTACCTCTGGGTCATACTGATCATGTTGCACTTCAAGTATGCCACCATTCTTTTTTATGTCCGGGTTGTGTTTTGTTGGATGTCCATTTCTGTAAGGGATAAATCGGACTGGTCTTAGTCCAACCTTATCCATTGCATCCAGACATTTTTCAAGTTCGTTTGGTGCTTCCGGATAGTTTAATCCGATAACCGATACTTTCGCGGTTCTTTCTGGGTGATCTGGCAAGATGTTTTCTTTCGGGTTACGTTGTAATACATAGAAGCTCGTTACGCTGCCTTCAGGATTTATTTGCTTCGGTCCAAGGACAAAACCTCCCATCATTTCAGCAGAGTATGATGGCCCAACCGCAATGTGGTTTGGGCTCTGTTTGCCCAATGCTTCATGTACTGCACGAGTTGATTCTTTCCTTCTTTCATAATGTAACTGCTGAAGGTTATCTCGCTTAAATCCATCTATCTGTAGTTGGGCTTCTTCTTGTAAGTAACAAGTAACCCCTGGCCTATTTAGCTCTTCGATCGACTGTTCAACAGAACCAATTAATGAAAGGCCGATGCTGAGGTCGACTCTATCAACAATCGGTGGTAAGGCTGCTGATCTACGGCCAACGAACCTTCTGGCTGATCCTTCAACTGTCCCTGCTGCGGTGTTTATAGCCATAACACCAAGCCCGGGATATCTATCTATAGCAGCAGTGATAACGTGACTAAAATCATCGAGGTCAACAATGTCAATATCGCTTGTACCGGCTGCCTGCCTGGCAGCCTCAGCATGCCAGGAAAACTCGTTACCCTGAGTGGCAAACGCCAATCTATCTAAACTCATAAGATGGCCGTAATCTCACCCGGTTCAATTCGGCCAATCGCTAGTGCTTCTATGTGAGGCGTGTCGTCACCTCGTGGAGGGTCAATCACTAATCTATAGGCTGGCACTGTTATCTGATAAACAGTATTGGTGGTTGGATCTGGCGAAAAGGTGTCTGCAAGCTCAAGAGAATCGGTCAGTGATATAAAAGGTGAATTGTGGTTACTATGAGTGTGGCGCTTAACTAAAGTTCTAATATTAGGGTACTTCTTAAAAAGTGATTTATAGACATAATCTTCTGGATCCAAACTTTCTTCAAGCTCACACGTCATGCCCACCATGCCCTTGCCAGTAACATCACCACGCCAAAGAGTAATGATTTCTTCCGGGTCGTCTGACGCTCTGTAGGCAGGGGGTAAGTTTTCCCATATTCTTAAACTCATAAAATAAATAATGTCACATTTCGCAACATATGTAAAGAGTTGGCTCTACTTCATGGAAACACTTCTACTTCAGGGACAAGTTTTTGAAGTATAATAAATTTATATAATCGGGAGTGTGAAGTGATTAAAATTAAAGCCTTAAATCATTTAGTATTATTTGTCGGTGATGTTGAGCGTTCAAAACGATTCTATTGTGATAATTTAGGGTTCATTGTTAGGGAAGAACTAGGTAAAGATGCTGTCTTTCTGCACGCTGGTGGTAGTGACAACCATCATGACCTAGGGCTAATATATGCCGGAGAAAATCCAGAAAAGTTGGCAGATGGTCCAAGGATAGGGTTGTATCATTCCGCCTGGGAAGTTAATAGCGTAGAAGATCTCAAAGATGCAAAAGAGGCTCTGAAACATCTAGGAGTCTTAGAAGGAGAATCAGAGCACGGCAACAGTCTGAGTCTGTATGCTAAAGACCCTGACGGCAATGAATTTGAAGTATTTTGGATGGTACCGAAGGAAGATTGGCCAAAGAGAAAATTTGGCGTTAACAAACTAGATTGGGAAAAAGAACTTTCAACTTACGCTAAAAAGTAATTAACACGCTTGGCTCCCCACGATAGACGACGTCATAACTATAATTAAGCGTGGTTTAGTGGGCTACAGTGTAGTTAGTCAGTAACTAGAGGACTATGCTGTTTCGAGATGAGTTATACGTCTGTCGTGTTCTTTTTGCTCTTGGCTTACGTCGGTAACTGCTGCTTTAATTACTTTAAGATCTGATTTTACTTCCTTCATGTCTGAGTCGAGCAGAGCTATGTTTTGTTTGATTTCAGGCACATCTTTAACTAACTCATGAATTGCTTTTAGCTCATCAGCTAACACTTCACCTAATACTTGTTTTCGTTCGTCATCACTCAGTGATTGCATAGTGCTATTTTAGGCTTTCCGAACCGGTATATCAATAAATAAGTTGTTGTCATTAGAATAGTGGATAGCTCACTGTTATGGGCGTGCCTTGAACTATCTAGGTATTGCTGGGATAAATATTTTATCAGTAAATGGATGGTGTACTTCCATAGTGCGTCTATCGGCTAAATCAGATAGAACAGCTAAGGTTTCGGGGTCATCTGTTTGAAGTGGACCTTCGTCCAATAGAAAGTGACCATGTTCATTTTCACCATAGATTACTGACGGGTATTTGTACTGCACATTTAAGAAGGCGTTGCCCTCATTAGAAAAGTCCCATTCAGACCAAACTGTTCGGCAATGTAAAACCCCAAAGATTCTATCCGCGTCAGACGGGTGGCGCTCAACTAGCGCTCTCGCTATCGTAGACATTATGCCTAATTGCATAAGTACAGATGTATCTCTTCGCCAGTCATCCTGGTAAGGGAAGTGTTCTCTATCGGCCATAAAGCAAAAGTACCACAAAAATGGTACTTTGAAAATTGCTTATGCTTGGCTCCGCCTAGTGGACGCATTCAGTAACAATGAACTAGAGCTGGATAATCTAATAATATCACCAGTTTTAGCCAGTATACTAACCTAAACAAGTATACCTAAGCGTCATAGAACCAACAGAGATAACTTTGTGCGAGCCTCAGTATCATTTAGCTTAATGTTGAAATACTTTATATATAGAGTTCTTTAAACTTTTTAATGTCAGAGTTGAGTA
>CAJCIR010000029.1 GCA_903970425.1 Chlamydiota bacterium
GGGGCCTCATCAACTAGAGCTTTAGCTTCACCTAGACCAAGACCAGTGATGTCTTTAACGGCTTTGATGATAGCAACTTTCTGAGCTCCTGGATCTTTAAGGATAACGTCATATTCAGACTTTTCCGCCTCAGCTGGTGCAGCATCGCCAGCAGGAGCAGCAGCAACGGCTACAGCTGGTGCTGCGGCACTTACGCCCCAGTACTCTTCTAGAAAGCTTACAAACTTGCTGATTTCAAGAGCACTCATCTTGTCTAATTCAGCTACTAACTTTTCAAACTCCTTAGGAGTTTCGATCTTCTTTTTTTCTTCTTTAACTTCTTCTGCCATGATAATTCCTTTCAAAAATTATTTAATTGCATCGGCACGAGCATTGAGGACTGTTAAAACGCCTCGTATATTACCCGCAAGAACATTAACAAAACCACTTAATGGGGCACCAATAAGGCCGACCAATTGACCACGTAGTTGATCCTTACTTGGTAATCTGGCCAAAGCCTTAACATCATCGGAACTCAAAAACTGACCGTCTTTAGTAAGGGCACCGACAAATTCTAGCGTTGGGTTTGTCTTAGCAAAGTTGGCAAGCGCTTGAGCTGGAGCTACTTCGTCGAGAGTATTAAATGCATACAACAATTGGCCCTTAAGTACTGACTTATCAATATCTTTCCATAGGTCGTTTTGCTCTAAGGCCTTAACAACTAGGCGATTCTTAATAACGTGGACTTTTGTGCCACTTTCATCAGCTTGTCTGCGAAGCTCTTGCATAGCCTTGACTGTAGTGCCAGGATAACTAGCTAGAACAGTTAGCTTAGAAGCGCTTAGCAAATCAGCTACTTCGCTTACGATGTCGGACTTCTTTTGTTTAGTTAGGGCCATTTTATTCCTATAAATTAAAAAATCTTTGGCGAGCCAAAGACCTAAATTACATTGAGTACAAAGTTATTTGAACCTCGGTAGCGGATTAAGTTACGATTTTATTCGTAACGGCTACTGTCTCTGGCAACACAGGGATTGTATCAAGGACGCTACTTCACGTCAACCCCTGTGGCCAGATATACAGGCTATTCTCTTTCCTCCTGAGTGGGGGCTGTAACAACCGGGACCTTAGAGACGCTAACAACGGGTGGGACTTGCTGTACCTCGACTTGCCTAGAGGCCAAGTTTCTGAATGGCTCAGCGTATGCTCCACCTCTTATATAAGGCGAGTAAGTCTTCTGAGTACGACTGTGCCCCTCTATATTTGAATTAACATACAATTCCATGACTTTCTCCTTCAAAGATAAATAGATTAGTATTTTGATGAAGCCCGATTATTTACGGACTGTACTGGTGCGACGAAGATCGCTCAGGCTTCAACAATAGCGAAGCACAGCCCGTTGAGGGGTAGGAGAGAGACCTGAATCTTGTGCATCGCTCTTAATATCATATGAAGATCATACTAACAAAGTTAGGTTTTATTAGTCAATAACCTGTTGTAAGCCGTTAAAGCTATTTCTTGGTAATCTTCGACAGTTTGAACTGTGTATAGCGTTCAGCTGCGAGGCGTGAGAGTTCGGGATCTTCACCCTTATTAACAAATAACATTGCCTCAGCCATCAGGGGATGTACTTCCGCTAGTTTTTCATGCATTTGTAGTACGAGTTTGCGATAACCAGGGTGACCTTGCGGACTGGTACGTATCTCGTGGAAATGAAAAGCCTCTCGAGCGTTGTACATGATCTTCCAGCGCATCTTGTGGCCTAAGAGAGTGGCGTACTGTGCCTCAAGTACACAACCAGCTGCTTGTATGCTGCTGTGCAGGTCTAAACTAATATCAAAACACTGTTCGAATAGCTCAGTTAATCCAGCTTCCTCAACTACTGAGGGAATATCGTAACCGAATCGTGGAGATAGTGCCTGCCATTCTAAATCGTCTACCATACGGTGTCGCTGAAGGTCGCGGAATATCCCGTAATCACAGATCAGATCCCAGCCATAATGCACTTTTTCTAACGCTCTACCTGGTCGATTTCGACGATTAAGTCGCTCACCCATATAAGCTTTAAATAAAATGACTTTCTTTTCATACGCCCAGCCTTGAACAGTTCGTCTAAGATCATTTAAAGAGGAGCCACTTTGTTCGTAGAGCATATCAGGGAGAATATCCAGCTCATTGCGGGGCCATACATCAGTTAGTTGAACTTCTTCATCGACAGGAGGGTGTTCGGTCGGTAAATATTGTTTGGCAAGAGTTCCAAATTGAGAATAGGTGTTAGCCCGATAAGCTACCATTGCACCGCCGCGGTCAGGTTTATCTGCTCGCTCCAAGAATGTGGGAATGACTTTCCTGTTCTCCTCAAGTATTTGTTGACCAACACGGCGAGCTTCCGGTAGTTGATCGCTTAATAGATGCATGATTAGACTTTCTAGGGCTTGTCCGGAGGCAAAGATTCCAACCGTAGCCTTAACAGCCACAGGAAGAACCGGTCGAGCAGCGTCACAGGCTTGGGCCTTAGTAGCTGAACGCCAGGCAGCATCTTGCTCTGCTTTAGGCACGGTAGAATTTTCTCGAATATACTGGGTCAGTTTATGAACCAACTCAGAATAAACAGTAAAGATGCTATCCATGTCTGTGCGGTAACGATGTTTAGTTTTTTCATCTAATTCTTCGGGTACATAGTATTTATACTCGCCGTTAGCACCTCTTTCGTCGAAGTAGATGTAGCGCGTAGATTGTTCTAGATAAGCTCCTAGTCGGCCCCACTCTAGTTTCTTAGTGAGGATGTTAGAGGCATTCTCGACTACAAAGTGTTGCCCAACAAGTTGCTGTACTGAATCATCACCGTATGCCGTTATAACTCTGTTAAGAAGCTGTTCGTCCTTGCCGGCTTCTCCCGCGAACTCGTCTAGAAGTGTTACCCGCATATCATCGCCACGACGGGATAGTCTGGCCATAGCAGCTGCAATGGTTACCGGACTTAGAGCTGTAGTAAAAGCGTACACATCTTTGTCAGTATTGGTTACAGCCAGGTCTAAAAAGTTCTTACCAGCAGCCGTTATGTGGTAGATTCCTTTATCATCTTTGTTAAGTAAAACCTCGTCTTGTTCAACAACTTCTTCACCTGTAGATAGCTCCGGCTTAGCAGCAATGATTTCAGCAACTGAGCTTGCCGGTTCCGCTTGAGCTGTGCTTTTACGGTCGGCGAGGGTTCTGGCAACATACTTCCAAATCTCCGCAAAGACCTTATCAGCACTAGCCTCAGCAACAACTACTGGAATCCCGCGTTGCTTTGCCTCCCAAAGATAGCCGGCCCTAACTCTATCCAAGAAAGCATCGTCAAGATTATCGAATCTCTCTCCCTGGTAACGATCGTCTAGCCTGCTACGCAGCGTCGGAACACTAGCATCTAATATTACTGTTAGATCTGGCTCACGATTGCCAACAGCAAACTTTATAATTTCATTTATTTTTGCGTAGTCGGGAACATCTCCGCGGCCATAATATTGAATGGCCAGTGTCGTTAAATAATTACGATCAACTATGCAATTAACTCCTTGAGCAACGCTCTGTTCTATCACATCCAAAGACTGGGACCGGGCAGCATTATAGAGCAGTACTTCAGTTTTGGTATTCATCGGGTAGCGCAGATCTTGTGTCAACTTACGGATTGCTCTCGCCGTGACATCGTTTTGGCTGTCTGGTTCTCGCATAACCCGCACTGGAATACCAACAGATTGGAGCTGGTAAGCAATCATATTAACCTGGGTAGTTTTACCAACGCCCTCAGGACCTTCGATAACTATGTATTTACCTCTATTCATAAATCATCCCCTCAACCTTTATAGGCATACGTCTGGAGTCAAGATAGGCTTGTGGCAACATCATGTGAGGTGACCATATCTTTATGATCGACTCTAGATCAGTACCTCTTTGGTATTTACCACTGAAACCTTTGTCTCGTCCAGCACCATAATTACCATCAACCGGGCCGGTTTCATGAAAAACTGCTTGAGCGATACGCTCACCTACTGGCAGTAACACCATTTCTCGGTTATTGAGATTATATATTTCTAAGGTTAGTCGGTTAATATAGCCCGGGTCGACCCAGCCTGCATCGAAACACACAGCAATGCCATTACGAGCCCAACTAGAACGGGCGCGTAGGTCTAGAGCACCCGGTGGTTTAATACCAAAGAATTCGTGGGTGTGAGCCAGGATTCGCTCACCAGGCTTAATAGCTATAACTGGTTGGTCATCAGGAATGCCAGCAACAGGTTTAAAGCCGTTCTGAGCACACCATTCCTTGTGAGTACTGGCTTTATAAGGGCCGTCAAAGTAACGTTCAACGTCCTCTCTGTCAAGAGGATTGTACATAAACCGCTCATCACTTGGTTCAATCCGGTAGTAATAGTATCCGAGAGTTACATCAAGACTAGCATGTGAGATATGTTCCTTAACTAGAGGATGGCAAATAATATGTCCGTCGGCAATTGCCTCTCTAATCTGTATGTTGCTATATACGCCCATCAAACCTCCGATTTCTTATGTCATATTGTACGATTTGTCAAAACAGTGATGCAAGCACAAGCGTATAAAAGTACAAGTCTTTTAACTAATTTTGCACGAACTAGGCGCTAATGATTATTTTTTAGTACAATGTGCATCAGACTATGCAACTAAACAGCCCAAAAACCTATGGAGTAAGGCACGAATTCGTAGTTCGTCTTGTAGTTTTCGGGGTCGCCATAAACGGCTTTCTGATAATTCTTGGAACCCTGGTAGATGAGATTGTCCTCAGAGACCGCCTACATGAGGGCAACGTAGCAGTTAGTGTTTCATTAATAATAGGCTTGACTCTACTTTATTTAAGTAGATCACTCTATCACCGTAAAAGAGTCGGATGGGTAGTGGTTGTACCTGTATATATCCTAATCTTGGGTATTAACCTGGCTGGACTACTTGTTCATGCCCGAGTTGGGCATGAAAGCCTAGAAAACTTTCTGAGAAATATCATTCTACCTTTGGTTGTAGTTGTTGGACTCTTAATTACTGAAAGACAATTTACTGTAAAAAGTGATCTTCAAAGTTTTCGCTCTTCACTGCGTTTCATTATATTGGTTTTGGTAGTAGCGCTCATTTATGGGGTTATTGGTATGCAGCTTCTAGATGATCACGATTTCCACCAAGAACTATCTATTGGGAGCTCATTTCATTACACAATCGACCAATTTGATCTGACAACAAATAGACCCCTAGTTGCCTATACTAAACGTGCTCGCATATTCTTAGATTCACTTTCCGTCATAAGTATTGGTGCGGTGAGCTACGGAATAATAGCGCTGTTTCAGCCAATAAAAGCTAGATTTGTAGATCAATCCCATAACCGAGCGATAATGAGAGCATTGCTAGAGCGTTACCCAGCTGATAGTGAAGATTTCTTTAAGCTCTGGCCACATGACAAAGCCTATTTCATTAACTACGAGAGCACTGCTGGCCTGGCTTTTCATGTTCGTAGAGGAGTTGCTTTAGTTATAGGAGATTTAGCGGGTGACATCGCAGTATTTCCATCCCTACTTCGGCAATTCGACGAGCTCTGTTATGTCAACGACTGGACACCGGCCCTTATTCATACCGTACCTAAATACAATGAACTCTATGAGGCTCATGATTTTACTTTGCAAAAACTTGGCGAAGAAGCTGTTTTAAATGTAGCTCATTTTTCCCAGAATGTTGCCAATAACAAATACTTTAGAAATATAAAGAATAAGTTCCAAAAAGCAGGTTATAAAACTGAAGTTCTGATGCCACCTCATAGCCATGAAATCGTCAGTCAATTAAGGGAGATATCACAGGAATGGTTAGGTGGACCTGGACGATCTGAACGAGGTCTTATTATGGGCTATTTTTCAACAGCATACATCCAGCAATGCCCAGTAATGGTTGTTAGAGACGAACATGACGTGATTCAAGCCTTTATAAACCAGATACACTCCTTTGATGCGGCTGAAGCCAATTTTGATATGCTGAGGCATACCCGAGAGAGCATTGGCAACATAAATGACTTTCTACTAGTTAATTTCATTGAGTATGTTCAGAGTAAAGGCTTCACTCGTCTAAACCTCGGTCTTTGTCCCTTGAGTGGGTTAGATAAAACCGACGACGACTCTTTGATTAATAATATATTGAGTTTTACCTATGCAAACGGCGATCGCTTTTACTCATTTAGCGGGCTCCGTAGGTTTAAAGAGAAATATGAACCAGAGTGGAGCGACAGATATCTAGCTTACAGAGGAGGCATTCCTGGCCTCACCAAGGCCTTCACGGCCTTAAATGGCTCATGGAAGGTAAAAGTACACTTTCGTAACTAATTAAGCTGCTACGGCTTGGTAAGCCTTCTGATAGTTATTATTGCGGACATCTTTTAATATTTGGGCAGTGAGCTTTCTTAAGTCCTCGATAGTACCATTGTTAGTGATAAGAATGTCAGGTTCAATTGAATCTCTTTCTCGTTCGGTCGGATCGTCGTTATCACGAGACTCTACAGTAGGACGACTTATTTCGAGCACAATTCCACCTGCTTTGCGAACCAACTTAGCATCGTTAATAAAACGTACACCATCGATAATACAAAGCTCTATTCCTTGCTGTTCAACATCTTTGGCTCTACGAATTATCTCCTCAAACCATATTCCAGGACTTACTTTAGCCACTAAATAACCTCCTAACCACTGTAGGAATGGCCTATAGGACTCGACATTTGACTCGTCAATCTGTTGTCTAAGCAGGCTTGGATCTTCTTTTAGACGATCAAGGTACTTAAAGAGCTTGGCATAATCCTTAGGGTTTTTAGTAACGTCTTGTTTGTCTATACTTAACTGCGAAAACGTGCAATGAGCATGAACAAACTGATTTAGTATCCCCGGTAATGGCTCCAACCAGGCATTTATGGCCTCAATATCATTACTTGCTGGAATACTATTTGTGGTCCGGTGCATTGCATCAGCTACCGAGGCGATAACCTGAAAAGAAGTAAAATGCCGAGAACTAATCGGCACTTGAGAAACTAAGGCGGCTGAAAGAGTCGATTTTCCGTGATTAATGGATCCAGTGATACCAAATATCAGCATGGAAAATATTGTAGCATTAAGCTTTAGTGGAAATTAAGACAATGTGCTTAGGTCTATAACAATGCTTGGGCCCATAGTTGTAGTGACATGGGCTGCGTCAATCAAGGTTCCCTTGACGCTGGCGGGCTTATTAGCCCGAAGGTTTCCAAATATGGCTTGAGCATTCTCCAGCAGTTTTGTGCCACCAAAACTAACTTTTCCTATCGCTAGATGAATAATACCGGTGCTATCGACACGATACTCAACACGACCAGCTTTAGCCTGCGTTACAGCTTTGGCGACATCAACAGTTACTGTTCCACTTTTAGGATTAGGCATTAAACCTTTTGGTCCGAGCGCCTTAGCGTACTTACCAAGCTTCGGCATAAGAGTCGGAGTTGCAACCAACACATCAAAGTCAAAGACTTCTTTGTCTAGTTTTTGGAATAATTCTTCTGTGCCAACAAAGTCAGCTCCAGCCTTTTTGGCTGCATCAGCTTGCTCTGCTTCCGCTAGAACAGCTACCCGAACAGTTTTACCGGTACCTGCTGGTAAAACAACCATGTCTCGAACATTTTGATCGGCATGACGGGGATCAACATTAAGATTTATATGTAGTTCCACTGCTGCATCAAATCTAACTGGGCTAGTTTTAACAGCTAACTCTAGAGCGTCGGCTAGTGAATACTGTTTGTCTGCTTCGATGAGTTTGGCAAATTCACGATATCTCTTTCCACGACGCTCAAGCCTAGAACGTGGAGGGTTAGCTTTTGGTTTACTTTCAGTTTTAGCCTGTTCTTTGGAAGCGCCGCCTTCTTTACGTGCAGCCTTTTCTTTTATTTCCTCTGCCTCCTTAAGAGCTTTGGCACTTTTCTTCCCTGCTTTTGCTACTGCTGTCGGCTTTTCTTCGACAATTTCAACGGGAGTAACTGTTTCAACTACTTCTTCTTTTAGCGTGACTGTCTTTGCCTTCTTGGCGACGATGTCCTTTTTAGGTTTAGTGACTTTCTTGGCTTCTGCCATATCGATCCTTTCGTGGTGCAAACAATAACGTTTTTAAGGCCATCTCCCACAAACTTAAATTATTATCCTTCGATTTCAATGCCCATACTTCGGGCAGTTCCAGCAACCATCTTCTTAACAGATTCAACGTTTTGAGTATTCATGTCACGTGCCTTAGCTTCGGCAATTTCAGTAAGTTGTGTCTGGTTGAGTTTCTTGTCTAACTTTTCACTGTTAGGTTTACCTGAACCCTTCGCAACACCGAGCTTAGCTCTAATCAAGTCATCTGTTGGCTGTCCAACAACTCGAAAGGTCATACTACGGTCATCATAGATAGTTAAATGAGCCGTTACAGTAACGTTACCTAATTCTTTAGTCTGTTCGTTGAAAGGATTGATAAAGTCCATCATGTTAACCCCGTACTGACCAAGGGTGCTTCCAACAGGAGGAGCTGCACTTGCTTTACCAGCAGGTATCTTCAATTTCAAACTAGCTTTAACTTGCTTTTCTGCCATAATATGCTCCTATTATACTCTTTTAACCTGTAGGCTGTCTAGTTCAACTGGAGTTTCGCGACCGAACATGTTTACTAGTACTTTTAGCTTACCTTTAGCAGGGTCGATTTCGTTGATACTTCCATCAAATCCCTTAAACGGTCCGTCGGTGATATTAACAACTTCGCCCAAACGGTAGTCAATCTTATGCTTAGGTTCACTTCGACCCATACGCTTCATTATCTTTTCGATCTCATCAGTTTCAATTGGAGTAGGCTCACTACCACTTCCCACGAATCCGGTAACACTTGGTGTGTTTCGAACAATGTACCAGGCGTCTTCGCTCATTTTCATCTGAACTAGGACATAGCCCTGGAAGATACGCTTCTCAACGACCTTTCGTTTACCATTCTTAACTTCAATCATTTTTTCTTTGGGAACAAGGACTTGGAAGATTTTATCGTTCATGTCCAAGCTCTCAGCACGTTGCCTTATCGATTCAGCAACTTTCTCTTCATACCCACTATAGGTATGAATGGCATACCACTGTTTCGATGTATCGTATCGTTTCGTCATTGCTTTAATATCACTTTCTTAAATAATTTATCTAATCCTAAATCAACAAACGCCACAGATGTCCCAAGTACTATTGCAAACATCAGAACTGCTGTAGTTAACTGGCGAGTTTCTTTGCGAGTTGGCCAAGTTACTAGCTTAAGCTCGGCAAAACTATTTTTAAAATAACGTGGCGTAATCTTCTTCAAGACCCAAAATAGAGGTCTGAGAACAAAGAATAATGGCTTAAAGATAGTCTTAAAAAACTTACGAATTCGTCTAGGCTTTCCATCTTCAGGTGCACCAGCCCTATCCGTTCGTCCTTTGACAGGATCTTGCTTTAAAACACGCTTCTTTGGCTCTTTTTTCGCCACAATATCTCCAAAATAAAAAACCTACATTATTTGTAGGTCCAACCTGTCAAGCATATCGCAGCTTAACTTATCCGTCAAGTGGTCTATTTGGGGTGATTATCTTTAAGGTTTGGTACGAAAATACTAAATGTTGAACCATGGTTAAGCTTAGACTCTAAACTAATCTGTGCTTTTATAAGGTTTGCTAATTTCTCAGTCACGTAAAGGCCTAGTCCTGTACCGCTACTCTGACGAGTTCTGTAATCTTCGCTCCGAAAGAACTTGGTAAATACCTTGCCTTGATCACTCTTACTTATTCCTATCCCGGTGTCGCTAACCTCGAATAAAATCCCGTCATTATGCAATCTAGCAGACAATGAAATCTGGCCTGAACTAGTGTATTTTATGGAATTGGTAATAAAATTCTGCAAGATCTCTCTTACATAAAGTTTGCTTGAATAGAGTAATTCTAGCTTTGGATCCAGATCAGTGACTATCTTAAGACCTTTTTGCTCCACTTCATCGCGATAATCATCTGCTAAGCCGTCCACTAGAGTATGTACGTTAATTTCCTCCAAATCGACCGGTAATTTACCACGTTCGGCGCGAGATAGGGTGGACAGATCGTTGATCAGGTCCATAAGGAACAGAATCTGTTGATGGGTGGTCTCAAGCGACTTCTTAATTTGATCTATACTCTTATCGCGATTTAGGATAAACAAAGCATTGCTGACATTACCCTCAGCGATGGTGATAGGCGTACGTAACTCATGACTAGCAACACTTACAAACTCATCTCTTTCTTCCTCTAAAGACTTTTCTTTAGTGATGTCGCGTAACAAT
>CAJCIR010000030.1 GCA_903970425.1 Chlamydiota bacterium
CAGAGGCTGGATCATCAATGATTCAAATTCTATCTAAGAAACTCAGACATGGTAAAAAAGTCTTTAAAATTGCTCCGATCCACCATCATTTCGAGGCTAGTGGATGGCCAGAAACAAAAGTTACTATGCGCTTTTGGATTCTTGGTCAGGTTGCCGCAGTTCTGGGCCTTATAGTGTTCTTAATAGGCAAATATATATGAGAGTGATCGGCGCTCCTCGGGCAAGGCGCCGTCCCACAGTAATAGAACGTGGGGGTCAAGTACAGCGCCGACATAAACCAGACTACTGGTTATTAATTTATAGCGTAATCCTGTTGGCTATTGGTTTAGTTGTTATCTATGCAATTAGCCCGGGCCTTAGTCTTACAAGTAATGTGGGCCAAAACTACTATATAAATCGTCAAATGATCTCTGTTTTGCTTGGAGTGATCGCGTTTATTATTACTGCTAATTTACCAACCAGTGTCTGGTACAGAGTTCAGACACCTCTGTTAATACTGGCTGGACTTTCCGCGATAGCGGTTAGAGCGTTTGGTGTAGAGGTTAACGGGGCCTACCGATGGATCCAAGTTGGGGGTTTTTCTTTTCAGTCCGGTGAGTTAATAAAATTCGCATTACTGATATGGATTGCTGGCTTTTTGGCTAATAGATTAAAAGATGGCACCATTGCTCACGGTAGGCATACCTTCCAACCTCTAATCATTGCTCTAGTAGCGGTTGTGATCGTCGTAGCCGGCGTACAAAGTGATTTAGGGACAACTGCCGTAATTCTAGCAATTATGGCTGTAATGGCCTTTGTAGCAGGCCTACCGTTAAAAAAGATTGTAACCATTGGCGCGGTTATCGTTGTGGCTGGAATATTGGTAGTTTCTGTCAGCGGCTACAAGAAACAGCGTTTAGACACTTTCCTTCATCCTGACAGTAATTGTCAAAATTCTGGGTACCAATCTTGTCAGGCACTTATCTCTGTTGGATCAGGTGGCATGATTGGTCTCGGTTTGGGAAGAGACGTCCAGGCCTATGGCTATCTACCGGAGGCACAGAACGACTCAATCTTCGCAATATACGGAGAAAAGTTTGGTTTAATTGGATCATTAGTCCTACTAGGTCTCTTTATAGGACTTTTTAGCCGTCTAAAAAATATTATTGAACGGGCTCCAGATGACTTTACGCGTCTGCTGGTAACTGGAGTTTTAGCCTGGCTTAGTGTTCAAGCATTCATTAATATAGGCGCGATGATAGGGATAATCCCATTCGAGGGGATTACTTTGCCGTTTATTAGCTACGGAGGCACCAGTATATTATTTGTGGCTGCTGCAATCGGTGTAGCTTTCGAAATCTCGCGTTATACTACTTACAGCGTCCCAATTGCTACTAATGAGGAAGGGAAACAGCATGACAATAGTCGTGACAGGCGCAGGTTCCGGGGGGCATATCACGCCAATCCTGGCAGTCGCTCATGAACTTAAGCAGCTCAGTCCTGATTCTAAGATAATCTTCATCGGTCAGAAGGGCCACAGTCTATCTGATATACCAGAGAAGAGTGAGGACATAGACAAAGTCTACAATATTCATGCAGGAAAGTTTCGCCGTTACCACAATGCCGGGTTTGCTCAACTAATAGATATACCGACACTGATTAAGAATATAAGAGACATCTTTCTTATCTTAATCGGGACCTTACAAGGCTATTTCCTCCTTGGGAAGATAAAACCAGACGCCATCTTTATAAAAGGCGGCTATATTGGGGTGCCTGTTGGACTTGGCGCGGCAGCACGACATATTCCGTATCTTACGCATGACTCTGACTCCATACCGGGATTAGCGAACAGAATAATTGCACGTTGGGCAGCTTTACACACCACCGCGTTACCCAAAGAGTACTATCCTTATTCACCAGAAAATACAGAAATGGTTGGAGTCCCCATTTCAGCTGACTATAAGCCGGTTAGTTCTGATCAGAAGGAGTCCTTCAAGAAGAGTCTTGGACTGGAGAAATATAAGAAAATTCTGCTTGTAACAGGGGGAGGTCAGGGGGCTGTGGCCATAAATGAAATGGTAGTAGCTATGCTGTCTGGCTTGCTAAAAGAGCAAAAAGAACTGGCCGTAATCCATTTTGTGGGAAGGAATAACGAATCCGAAATGATGCAGAAATATAACAGCGTACTAACAGTTGAAGAGAAGAGTAGGGTGGTGATTAAGACTTGGGCGCAAGATTTTTATCGCTATAGTGGAGCAGCCGATCTCATAATCGCAAGAGCGGGCGCAACAAATATGGCAGAGTTCGCAGCACAAGGCAAGGCTTGTATCGTTATTCCTAATCCATTTTTGGTCTCCGGTCATCAATTAAAGAATGCACAGGCACTAGCTAATGAAAACGCCATTGAAGTGGTTACTGAGGACCAAGATCCAGACAGTTTAAGAAAGGTTGTCGAGAAGCTACTAAACTCTTCTGAAAAACGAAAAGAGCTAGGCACGAACTTTCATAAAACGGCTATTCACGACTCTGCTAAGAGGCTGGCAGTGCTATTATTGGGTCTGACAATAAAATAAATTTGATGAATATGAAGATGAAAAATACACAACGGAGAGTGAGGAGAGTACAACCTCAGACTGGTAAGTCAGAAAAGTCTAGTGGCTATTCCTATTATGCTAACAGAGATATGAGACCCGGAGATACAGCTCGGGGCGAGGGAAAACTCGATAGGTCGAAGGTACCACGGTCAGATTCACTCTGGGTAAATCACATAATCACTCTACTTTTATTAGTTGTAATTATCACAATATTGGCAGATCTATTTTGGCTTAACTCTAAACCGAAAGTTTACATAGAGGGCTCTTCGACGACTCTACTTAGTAGTACTGAGACCTATCAAGCTGCTGCCGAAAAACTGATCTCTGGCTCATTTCTTAACAGGAACAAATTGACCATCAACGTTACAAGCATCGCAAATTCAATGCAGAAAGAATTTCCTGAACTAGCAGCTGTGAGCGTTACATTCAGTTTTAGTGGTCATCAGGCCCAGCTGGATATTACGCCAGCTCAACCCATTTTGTTGCTCAATAATGGAAATGCGACATATGCAGTAGGCTCCGACGGTACAGTTATTGGTGCAGCAACACTAACCACTCTCCCGTCACTAGATAATCTCGGTCTTCCACTCGTAAACGATACAGTTGCTTCGGTTAAAAAGGGATCTCAGATACTATCTACTAGTGACGTATCCTTTATCCAATATGTTGCTGACGAGTTTAAAGCACAGCACGTAGCCCTGGAAACAATGTCTTTACCAGTAGCAACCCGGGAGCTAGATGTAACACCAGCAGGGCAGAGCTACTACATAAAGTTTAATTTGCAGACTGCTCCCAAAGAGCAGGTAGGTAGTTACCTAGCAGTTGAGCAGTATCTCACTCAAAACAAGATAACACCTTCACAATATGTAGATGTACGTATAGCTGGTCGAGCATACTACAAATAGCACTCTTCGCCCACTACTCTCTTCATGTTCATATTTTGTTCACTTATCGTTTATTCTGTTAATTAACAAAAAACATATATTGTTACATAAAATATACTTTGTCAAATAATCGGCAAGGCAGGGCATAACAGGGTAGCTACATATAATTAAATCAAACTAGTGAAAAAGCAAATGTTTTCACGACATAACTGTGGAAAAGTCAAATTGTTGTAGATATATGCACAGTAGCGTTGGAAGGATATTTAGGGACACTAGGCCTTCTAGAGCAGTTTTAAGGGGGAGACCTTATCTTAATGGAGCGCTTATAAGGCCGTACATAAACAAAACGGGACTTAATTGTGTTAGCGGGTTAAAACTCCCCCATTAGGGAGGTACACTAATCAACTTAAAACGATAATGTCGTGTCGTAAAAGGTATATTGTGCGACGTTGTATCTATGTTCGTCTTTGGGTTTTTGTTCCGGTCCCCTCCACCCCAAACTTCACTATTTTTTAATATTTAATTTTTGTTTGCCCTTCATTTGTATATCCTCTGCCACTTTTTAGTTGCTGGGGCTTGTTTAATACCATTGCCTATTTATATGTACATTTCCCTTGTTCGTATTTTGTACGATTTAGCGAACATAAAAATAACAGATATAGACCAGATAGGAATCAGGGGTGGTTTATCTGTTATGAGCCGTTGTCTTCAGATAGCTTATAAGTGGCTTTAGCTACGCGCTTGAACTGGGATTTACCCTGTAAATTAAGTAGAATAGTCGTTTCTTTAACAAAACGGCTCTTAAGTACTCTTTTAACGATTTCATCGCGGTGGAGAGGCTTGCCTTCTTTGCGAAGTACATCGGCGATAATATCAGCAACTGTACCTTTGCTGTATCCCCATTCTCTTAGAGCGTAGATACCGCGGCCGATTAGAACAAATCTTTTATCTTTGATTAGTTCGTTATGGATAGCCTGGGTAGTAACATCTTTCCTCTTGAAATCAGATTCTTTGATAGCAGCAGCAATTTCATTAAAGTGCATGTGCTTGCCGTTCTCTTTTAAGATTACGTAGATCTTGTCACGGATATTCTTAGGGTTAACCATTGGCCACTTTACGAGTCCCCAACGGCCATTAAGAGTAGCTAGTTGCTTAGAAACGCTGGCTAGAGCAGCTGCCTGTTTAGTGTCGCTGACACCTGTTTCAGTAGCAATTTTCTCGATATCGGTAGGTTCACCAAAGGCGGTAACGACATTAATAATCTTGTCGATATTAGTCTTAACTTTCTTGTCGTCGAACACACTTTTTACTCCGACTGCGTGGTACAAAAAGTCATTTTCCTCGATTACAATTAGTTCTGGACACAATTCTGCTAGAAAAGCTACACGAGACTGGTCTAAACGATTGTTGTCTTTGGTCAGGCGAGCACTAAGATTGCTAACTCGTGCCAAATCACCTACTTCATGTAAGTTAGTTAAGAAAGCAGCACTTATCTCACTTAAATGAGGAAGTTGTCCCTGCTCCGCTTTGCTGCGAAGCTTAATAATTATTGCCTTCTCTAACTGACGTACACGCTCACGAGTAATCCCGAGTAATTCACCAATCTGCTCAAGAGTTTCTTTGCGATCAAACAAACCAAAACGACGAGAAACAATCTCTCGTTCTCGTTCTTGCTCAATAGTAGCCAAAACGTCTTGGACGCACTTTTGGATATCTAGAGGTTTATCGGGTTTGTCTGTTGATTCTGTCATAAATGTCCCAATTAACTATTGGATTCTATATTATAAAACTATCATAATAATAAGTCAAGCTATAATCTAGCATCTCTTTACACTATTGTAGCACGAAATGGACAGATTACCCGATAACGTGTTGTAAAAATACCACTGTATAATAACTTGCCAAGAGTGCAATTTGTGAAAAAACTTATGTTTTTTGTCTAGAATTAACTAGATTATTTTTTCTTTGATCTGAATCGTCTCTTTTCAGGTGCTTTTTCCAGCAATTCCTTAGCCTCTGCCTCTGTTAATTTCTTTGGATCAGTGTCTTTAGCTATTCGGGCGTTCTTCTTGCCGTTTGTTATGTAGGGTCCATAAGGCCCGTTAACTATCTTCAGACCACCCTTAAACTCTTGGATGTATTTATTGGCCAGTTGCTCCTGTTTTGCTTCATACAATTCTCTAGCCTCAGCTTCTGTAATCGTGAATGGATCGTGATCTTTGATTGATACAAAAGTCTTATTAACCTGTATATAAGGGCCAAACCTGCCAATATTGCTTGTGATTGGGTCACCTTCCTTAGTCTTACCGACAGTTCTAGGTAGGGAGAACATTGTCAGGGCTTGTTCAAGTGTAACTTCTTCCAGTGCGACACCTTCAGGCATTGGGGCAAAGTCTGGCTTTTCTTCCTTATCTTCTGTTTCTCCGCGTTGTATCATCGGTCCATATCTTCCAAATCGAGCCAGAATTGGCTTGCCTGTCTTGGGGTCATTACCTAGCAGTCGTGCTTGGCTAACTTCTTGCCTACTTACAGACTCGGATTCTTTTATGAGTGGGTGGAATGATTTATAGAAGTCGTTAATCATTGTTTCCCACTTCTCTTTACCGTCAGCTATCTGGTCGAATTCTGTCTCAACCTTTGCCGTAAAGTCATAGTCGACAATGCCTGGGAAGTATTTAACTAGAAAGTCTGTCGTTATCTCAGCCACTGCAGTTGGGACTAGTTTATTGCGATCTGCACCCGTTATTTCGGTCTCTGTCGTCTCGGAGATCTTACCTGACTCTAGTACGACCATACCGTATTGTCTTTCGGTTCCTTCAAGATCCTTCTTTTCGACGTATCCCCTGGTTTGAATAACAGATACTGTTGGAGCATATGTACTCGGTCGGCCAATTCCTAGCTCTTCTAATTTCTTTACAAGAGTGGCTTCCGAATATCGAGCAGATGTCTTTGAGAAGGTTTCGGAAGCAGTGGCGCCCTTAAGGACCACGGACTGGCCTTTTTTAAGAGGCGGTAACAGAGAGTCGTCTTTAGCGTTTCCGTAAACCTTTAGGTAACCATCGAATTGTAATACTTCACCCTTGGCAACAAATACTTCTTTGAGGCCAGAACCTTTGATGGTCATTTCTGTCCTCTCAACTCTGGCTGGTGACATTTGACTAGCCATTGTTCTCTGCCAGATTAGACTATAGAGTTTCTGCTGCTGTTGATCAGTGCTTACCTTCTCTTTGCTAAAGTCAGTTGGTCTTATGGCTTCGTGTGCTTCTTGGGCAGACTGATCCTTAGTCTTATATTGTCGTAGTGTGTGGTAGTTATCGCCAAAGTTCTTCTTTATATATGTCTCAGCAGCACCTATAGCGAAAGAAGAAAGAATAGTGCTGTCAGTACGCATGTAACTGATATCACCGTTCTCATATAGTCTTTGTGCGAGTGTCATTGTCTGACGGACACTGAAGCCCAAACGCTTGGCAGCTTCCTGTTGAAGCGTACTGGTTGTAAAGGGAGGGCCTGGATTGCGTGAGCCAGGTTTCTGTTCAACACTATCTATGGTAAACGTTGACTTGCTTGCAGCTTCAAGGAATTTCTTAGAATCTTCCTTATTATCTAGATTATTTACTAACTGAGCCTTTAGCGTATCTTTCCCTGCTTCAAAATCACCTATAACTCTGTATGACGACTTGGCGTTGAAATCGCGTATCTCTCGTTCTCGCTCGACTATAAGACGAACAGCAACAGATTGAACCCGCCCAGCACTAAGTCCTGCGCGGACTTTCTTCCAGAGCACGGGGCTCAGTTCATAACCTACTAATCTATCAAGGATGCGTCGTGCCTGCTGGGCATCGACTAAATTCATATCAACTGTCCTGGGTCTTTCTATAGCCTGTTCTATCGCGGATTTAGTGATCTCATGAAAAACAATGCGCTTGGTCTTTAGCGGGTCTAAGCCTAGGGCCATGCACAGGTGCCAAGCAATCGCTTCTCCTTCGCGGTCTTCATCGCTTGCTAGCCATACGTCGGTTGACGCTTTAGCCGCTTTCTTTAGTTCTGTAACAACTTTCTGCTTATCAGGACTGATGGCATAAGTAGGTTTAAAATTATCTTCTATATCTATATTAAGTCCTTTTTTTGGCAAATCTCGAATATGACCGAAGCTACTAAGGACCTTATATTCTTTTCCTAAATAACGTTCAATTGTTTTTGCTTTGGCCGGGCTCTCAACAATAACCAACTGGCTATTAGGTCCATTTTTCGCAGGCATGCCTTACATCTTAGGCGTGTTATATATAAGAATGCAAATAAAAAGCTCTCACACCTCTAGCCACTAACACTAAGCTTATAGATCTAATAAATCCTTGCCTACTTTAAAGCCAACCCAAATACCAACAAAACAGCCTATAACACCCAAAACATTAGACCAAAGGCCAAACCAACCGCCACCGAACCAGGTACCAACCCAGCTAAAAAGGGTTGACACAACCAATACGCCGATGCCAATAGATAATTTCACTATACTATTTTAACACTAGGAATATCCCTCTCCGTTATACACCTAAGCATAAGGGACTTGACGAAATAGGCGAAATGTTTAAAAGTATTGACATATGAACATAGTTTTGCTAAAATGGCAATTCGTAAGCACTATAGGTGTTTATTGTACCTTCCATACCCCAAAATTCTAACAATTTGTTAGATTGTTTTAGAGCGTGCCAGAGTAAAGTTGTTACCCTCCACTTTCTTAGGCGCTTGTTTTTTTAAGCAGACACGCGCTCTAAAGCAAACTAACCCCTTTAACTTCACCTCTGTTTACAGAGGCCCTTTGTGGGCCAGCGAGTTTTCAAGAACGGTCTTTATTGACCGGCACGGCATTTTAATACTTTATGATGTCCGATGCTTCGCTGGGGTGGGTTGAAGGGTGTTACTCAGGCCTCCAGCGGTGCCCACCCCCTCTGGAGGTCTGTTTTTTTATTTAAGAATTATTATGCCGGTATTATCTAGGTAGGGTGTCATTATCCCCTCTTTCCATGTCCATCCGTGATATGCGGCCCGGATCATCTTAGCGGTATCACCATGAGTTACTATTAGAGCGTCATTATCGCCGCGAGCCTTTTGTATTTCTTTCAGAACACGACGGGCTCGTTTAAGTACTGTCGGCAATAGCTCAGCCCCTTCAGGGTCGACGAAGTACAACACTTTGTCGCCTACAATATTATTTTTCGAGTATTTAGGGATGTCGACCACTTTCTTGCCTGTCATAATGCCAAAATCACGTTCAATAAGATCAGGTTCTATAGTTATGTCACTGATTCCCAGATCACTAGCAATAATTATTGCGGTTTCATTTGCCCGTTTGAGCGGTGAGCTATAGATTTTGGAAATATTATGGCCAGATAACTTTTGTGCTACAATCCCAGCCTGCTCCCGGCCTAACTCAGTAAGTTCGGTATCGCGATGGCCATTTAATATGCCAGCTGCATTATCTGTATCTTGGCCGTGCCGAATTACATAAATAACGCCTGCCATGTTTCTAATTTATTACGCTCCGGGTTTCATTCATAAGTTGCCCACCAAATATATATTCAACAAGTAGTGCCGAAACTTCATTGGTTATTGGCTGTAGGTTCTCTCGTTCATTTTCATTAAACTTAGCTAACACGAAGTCGGCACTGTCTATTTGCTCTGGGATCTTAGGTCCAATGCCAACGCGCACTCGACCGAAATCTTCACCTATATGACTAATTAACGATTTAACGCCGTTATGCCCTGCGCTACTACCACCGACTCGAGTACGTATTTGGCCAAATGGTATATCTATCTCGTCGTAAACTACGACCGTATCTTCTGCTCCCAACTTGTAGAAGCTCACCACTTCCTGAACGGCTTCTCCACTTAGATTCATCATAGTAGCCGGTTTAATAGCAATTACCCTGGTATTACCCAGTGTGGCGTCAGCGAGTAGACATTTAAGATCTTTCTTGGCAACCCAATTGCTGAAATCTTGAGAGTTAACAAAATTATCTATGCATTCAAAACCAATGTTGTGGCGGGTACCATCGTATTCTTTACCTACGTTACCCAGGCCAACGACTAGTACGGTCTTGTTAAGTCCCAAGGTGAACAAAGGAGCGTTGGTAGTTATGTCGGGCTTTTTTTGTAGAAACGGCATTCTTAAAGTATTTAGTAAAATGCCTCAAACGGCAAATTAAAAGTCTTGAGCGTAAAAAGTTCTGTTTGCTTCAGAAGCGGCCGCTGCTCTTTGTTCCTCTAGTGGATTAAATAAATCTGGTACTTCGGAAGGGTTTGCATATTCTTTTAGAGCAAACATTTTTTCTTCAAGCTGCATCCACTCAACATGAGCATCCTGGGCATCAATATTATATATACTGCATCTTTCCATTTCACTAATTTCTGGCGGTAGCCAGGGACCAAGTTTTGGCCCTTCAATCGGACCAGAATTATTTTCAACAGACATTGTTAATTATCTCTATTAGGTTTAGTTGGGCTATTTCCATGACGGTGAGCCTCGTGTTTCTCAATGAACCACAGCTGAACCGGGGTTCCAACAAAATCATATTCTTCCCGCAGTCGGCGCTCCAAGAAACGTCGATAACTCCAGTGAATGAATTTAGTGTTACTGCCAAAGATCTTAAAGCTGGGGCATGGATTATCGGTCTCCTGGACCATGTAGTTCAGTTTTGGAGTACGGTTTTTAAGACCAGCTGGGGGGTGACGATCAATAGAACCCTGCAGCCACTTGTTAAGATTCTTTGTAAGGATTCGGGTCTTCCGACGTTCATCAATCTCACTTGCCAACTCAAACAATCTTGTAACATTTTGTCCTGTCTCTGCACTAGTAAATATAAGTGGCGCCCAGGGTACAAAATCATAGTTGTGGGCAATTTGAGCAGCCAAATGATCACGCGAGAAAGGTGTTTTATCTTCCAGGGTATCCCACTTACTAACCACCAAGACTAAGCCCTTTCCGGCATCCTTAATCATGCCAGCGATCTTTTGGTCTAGTGCTACATTTAGCTCATCAACACTCATTAGTAGTAAACAAACATCGGCTTCTTCAATAGCGGCCAAGGCACGCAATACGCTAAAGTACTCTACACCACGCTCAATTTTACCACTTCGCCGTATACCAGCAGTGTCTAGTATTTCTACATCCCGATCCTTAAAACGAACAATAGTACGGTTCACATCTCTCGTAGTCCCTGCCCGGTCGGCGACAATTGCCTGTTGTTTATTGGCCAGAGTATTAAATATACGAGACTTACCGACGTTAGGTCGGCCCAAAATAGCAACCTTGAGTCTATTGTGGCTATCTTTGATCTTGGCCTTGGGAATCACCTTAACTAGTTCATCAAGAAGTTCAGCTATGCCACGATTCTGGGTGGTGCTGGTAAAGAATATGTTTTTAACGCCCAAGCGTTCAAATCTGGTAAGATCTTGTCCTTTAGCTTTATCCAATTTATTAACGACTAGAAATACTGGCTTTTTACTCTTAAGGGCCAGTTTAGCTACTCTACGGTCCTCTTCAGTGATTACCACATTAGCTTCGACCACAACCCAGATAACATCAGCACTTTCCGCAGCCTGGATAATCTGTTCCTGAATAGTTAACTCGAAGTCATCCTCGGGGTCTTTCATTCCGGCGGTATCAACAAGCCAGAAATCCTGGTACTTCCAACTGGCCTTAGCACTAATAGAATCGCGGGTAGTTCCCGCCTCTACAGCAACGATCGCCTCACGACGTGCGAGGATGGTGTTAAACAGGCTGGACTTGCCGACGTTGGCACGACCAACTATGGCTATAATTGGCACATTTTTCATTGGCTATATTATACCAGTTTTTTGA
Organism: Chlamydiota bacterium; assembly: GCA_903970425.1. Lineage (GTDB taxonomy): Bacteria > Patescibacteriota > Saccharimonadia > Saccharimonadales > UBA4665 > CAJCIR01. Next base: position 11,316 of record CAJCIR010000030.1, read on the forward strand.
GCAAATTGCCAGTTACCAGAAGGTATATTGCCTATTTCATAAGATCCGAAGGCAGTTCGGTGCAAAATTATAACTTTATATCCTAGCTTCTCAAAAGTACGCCTTATCTGCCTATTACGTCCTTCGTGCATAGTGATGGACCAATTTTTATCTTCCCCAGATAGCCTCAAAGCACTAAGCCCGTCGTCAAGCATGATCCCACGCTCAACATGTTCTCTATCTTCCTTAGTTAGTGCTTTGTCTAGTTTCACTTCGTATTTCTTTTCTTTTACAAATTTTGGATGGAGTAGTTCATTAGCTAGAATCCCATCGCTAGTAAAGACTAAAACACCCGAGGAGTCTTTATCGAGTCGGCCTACAGCCTTGAGATTATCTAGCTCCGGCGGGAGAAGCTCATAGACAGTATGACTACCCTGTCCATTCCGACTAACGACGTAGCCACGAGGCTTATTCATTATTATCGTTTGGGCTATTTGAGGGAGTTTAATCTGCTGATTATCTAGCTCAACCTTATCAGTACTCGAAACCCTCAGTCCCAGAGTTGCGACTTGCCCATTTACTAGTATACGTTTGTCTAGAATTGCTTGATCGGCAGCTCGCCGAGATAGCTTACTCGCCTGGGCGACGAATTGATTAATGCGCATGCCTAACAGTATAAAGTATTGCTTAGAGAGCTATGCTGTTAGGATCGCTGGCGTGCTCTTCTTCTTTGGGAGCTTCTTGATTGTCATTACTGTTCTGTTGCTTAAATTCTGTTGGAGTTGGTGGATCAGTAATTGGTGCGGGTGTCGTCTGGGGTTCTCCGTTAACAACAGGAGCTGCTTGGGCGGTTTTAGCAGCCTCCAACTCCTCCTTGGCTTCTTCCTTAGCTAGAAGTTCATCAAGGTTATTATTTGGCTTAGACAAATCATTTAGGGGCTGGATTACTTTCTTTTGGGCAATCGTCACTCCATCGCTAGTACTTTCCACATCTATGGGTTCAGGTGGTGGTGAAGTAACCGGCATGCTATTTGAGATCGATTTGATCTCTGTCATGGGTTTATCTTCTGGCCTGACTGGTTCTGGTTCGGAAGCTGCGCTAAGGGTATCGGCAGCGTGGGTGAGAAGTTGTTCTGGACTCGATGGTGGGGTTGGGGGTGGTGTCTGGGGCACAGCTGGAGCCGCGGCGACAACGGCAGGTGCACTATCGGGAGCTGGAGCGGCTGGTGTGTCGTTTTCCCCTACGCCGTTGAGAACATCTGCTACTGTCTTAGCCATGTCTTCTAGGGTGACCTGGGACTTAACTAAGTAACGATCAGCACCAAGTTTCTCGGCTCGTGCTTTGTCCTCAGCTTGGCTCAACGCAGTCATCATAATAATTTTTGTATCTTTGATTCCAGAAGTGCTGCGCAAAATGTCGAGCATCTCAAAACCACTAACCTTTGGCATCATGACATCACTAACAATAAGATCGGGCTTTTCTTTAACAGCTATGGCAAGCGCTTCCTCACCATCTTTCGCTGATACTATTTCGTAACCCTCAGCGGCTAGACGTGCTTGATAAATCTCTCGAAGATTGTTGTCGTCTTCGACCAGCATTATTTTCGCCATATGCCTAGTGATGTCCTTTCTCTTTTGGCTTACGCTTTTTGTAATAAGTGTATTGTATCATGAAGTATTTGAGTCTGCTTAGCTGGATAACGGCGAGCTATTGGCAGCTTCAGCTTGTTTAATTTGCTCGGCTTTTTGAGTGTCTAGTCGGGGTAAGTTTACAAAAAACGTACTACCCTTTCCTAGTTCACTTTCCACCCAAATTTGTCCCCTATATAGCTCTATAATTTTCTTAGAAATAAATAGTCCAAGTCCTGTTCCGCCGATACTGCGGGTAGCTGAGTTGTCTACTCGGTAAAACTTTTGGAAAAGATGCGGCACATCATCAGCTGCTATTCCAGCTCCCATATCCTTAATGTAGAACTGGACATTATTAGGGTCTGCGGTTAATCCAATCGTTATCTTGCCCTGCTCGGTGTATTTAACTGCGTTATCGAATAGGTTGGTAATGACTTCACGCAACCGATCTGGGTCGGCATATACGTAATAAAGCGGTGGCAGAACTTTAAGTGAGGGTGCTCGGGCATCAATAACTTGACTAGATCCAAGCATAAAGTCGGTAGTTAGTCCTTTCTTTTGGGCAGTGAATCTCAGGTCGTTGCTTATGTCCTCTAAGAACTTGGACATCTCCACTGCAGTTGGATGGTTGCTTAATCGACCATCATCGGCCTTAGCGGAAGTTAGTAGATCCTGGAACAACTTGCCTAGGCTTTGCGTGCTGAGGTGAGCTTTTTCTAGGAAGCTTCTAGCTCTACTATCAATAGTACTGACCTTATCGTTTAGCGCTAGTGCAAGATAGCCTTCAATCGCTGCGACCGGAGTACGCATTTCATGACTAGCTGTACTAATGAAGTCTGAGCGAGCCTTCTCTGCTTCCTGTTCTTTGGTGACGTCACGGAAAACAGCTACTCCTCCAACAGATTCATCTGCTCCCACAATTACAGGTGAAATAGCTAAAGATATGACCGTCTTTTTTTTGTCTCTTGAGTCAAGAGTTAATATCTCTGAAATGTGTTTTCTAGTCTTGATGGTTTCTGCGAACAGATCAGTGTTCGGAGGCAGTGGCTTGTTGTCGATACCGCTTAGTTTCATCACCGCGAGTATATTCATACCAACCGCATCTTTAACACTCCAGCCCGTTAGTGCTGCTGCTGAGGGGTTAATGAGATCTATATTGCCCTTGGTATCAAATGATATGACACCGTCAGAAATGGATTCAATAATACTAGTTGATTCTTGAGCCTGGTTCTTTAGACGACTATTTAGTTTAGTTAGGTCAGAATTTTCCGAGAGATCAAAGTACCTACGCCAGAAGAAATAACCAACTATCCCAATCACAGATATCACCGTAATTTCAACCAGACCAAGTAAGTCATTAACCTTTTTGGTGCTTGTTAAGAAGCCCGCTATTCCAAATACATAAAATATTATATATAACAACGACTGTACTAGAGGCCATAGCCAACCCAGCGCCCCCGTTACAAATGCAAATATCAGAGATGCTGCAATGTAGGGTGAGGTGTAGACTCCGGTCGGGTTTAGTATTACCCCAGTCTCAATCAACATAAAACCAGTAGTTATGCTGGTGGCCATGAAGGGCTTCTCTCTTACCAGGCTTAGGGTAGCGTACACCTCGTATATTAATTGGATGCCTACCATTAACGGTATGACTAAGGGAAATTCTTTGGCACCTGACCACTGGTTATATCTAAGACCTAAATAAAGGTAAACAAATATAAAATGCGAACAATAAAGTATGAAAACCCATCGCAGTTTTACAAGCCATTTACTTGGTATGTGGTTCATTAATAACGCCCCACCAGAATAAACATAATCAGTACTGATTATCGCATGTTGCCCCCCTGCAGACAAATTACTCACAGGATAGTCGATAGACGGTTCTTATCTGTTGTGCTAGTATGACGGAGATAACGGCCCCTTCGTCTAGTGGTCTAGGACATCTGGTTCTCATCCAGAAAATCGCGGGTTCGAATCCCGCAGGGGTCACCATAGCGTTTATTGATTTCCACATACCACTATTGCCGTTCAGCCCAGCTCCTTAGACCTCTCTATTAACGAATTAATTCTTGACAATACATAACTATAGTTGTATTTTATAAGGCTGCCCTTGTAACGGTTGCATGCATACCAATGTGAATAACTAGTTACCAAGACACCTCTTACAGATACAGAAAAGATATTACAACATATTAATATTGCTATTTTAGCCAATAAAGTATATAATATAGATAATTAAGGAGTGTTATGTCCAGTTTAGAAAATCAACCCAATACTAAGGTTGCCGTGGTTGAACCACCATTATTAGTAGAACCAGGCGCTATTGTTGAGAAAATTCACCCCGTGCCAGGTACACAGAATCTGCCTGACCTAGATTCTCAAGACACTATGGCTACTTACCTGATTGATCGTATGCAGCCAGATAGGTCGACTACTAGAACTAGAGTAGTACTTACACCTACTGGTCGTACAATCCCTGGGGTAGAACGTGTTCCCGCAGGTTTTAGAGAAGTATCTCGTTGGCGTAAAACAAAAGAGTGGCTAGTGAGACCACGAACTGCCGCAGCTGTAGTGCTTGGTTCAATGGCTTTGTTTAACTCTATAGGAAATACCAGAGCAATCGAAGGTGCATCAGACTACGTAGGTCATGAAATTTATCGTGCTTTCGTTCCAGTTACTGATCAACATGTTATCGAACATAATGTAGTCGAAGTCCCTGGTAGAGTGGAGCATATAAGTTTAAATGCTGCCTCCGGAGACTCAGTTCAATCAACTATGGTGAGCCCGCTGATTACTGAACAGTTCATATCCAAGGTTGAGCAAGCTGAACAAAAGGGTGGAAATTTAGTCAACCTGACTGTTACCGGCAATACTTCTAATGAATGGGGCGGAGATAGTTCCATAGGCGTGCTGAATAGCCAGAATATCCAATTAGGATATGCACGTGCTCAAGCGGCAGTTGAACAATTGTCTGAAGAGGGCTTGAAAGTCGAGGCTCCAGTATTGGATGTAACACAGGACGAACACGTTATAAGTCCGATTGAAAAAGCTGAATTGTTAGCTGAATCAAACGAGGCCGGCTTCCCTACCATCACGGCCGCTATTAGTGCTGTTGAGAATGGTCAGCCAACGTCCCTATCGTTGGTGAGCAAGATCAAAAGCCTATTTACTGGCACCAAGATTCGAGGTGTTTCAGTGGACGCAGCAATTGAATACCCCGCTCATGACCACCCAGTTACTAGGACCACTGTTCATACTATTCCGGGCAAAGACCATGTACCAAAGATACCTGAGGCACACTGGGACTGGTTCATCCCAATGCTTCCCATAAGACGTCGTGAACGTTATGCGGCAATTAAAGATATGCACAGGTGGCGAATTAAGCCCTCAATGCAGCTTTATAAGCCTGAGATTATTACTGAAGAGGAAGATCAGGCCTGGCTTCGCATTCGTCCTGAAGCCGTAAACGAAGACGGTACCTTAGTAAGTGATGCTTGGGCATACACCCGAAAATACGAGCATTTACTGCGCGATGATCGAATAGTCGATATTATCCGTGCCGACTTTAAGAATGACAAAGATGAAGACAAATCATTACGTATAGTATTCGTGGATAAGACTCCAGCCAAAGAAACGGTGGAAGCTTTTGAAGGTCTGATGCGCAAGTTTGCAAGCATGCAGGGTGGAAAGCTAGCAGACAGAGTCAGTGGTATTTTTGTGTACCCTTCTGAAAATGCCGGCGCTGAACATGAAGATCCTAGGCGCATTGCCATGGGAATCGATAAACAAAGTCCAGAAGGATGTGTAGGAACCTACACTTACCCACTCCAATTAGTTGAACTGCATATGGCTAGTACTTGGAATCCAGATGAACTTGATCAAATGTTTAGTGAATTTAGCGGACCTAATGGGCTAAATCCTGCATGGACATTGAGCCACGAAGTCGCCGGACACGGAACTGATCGTAATGATGAACAACAAACTTTGCGACGAGTTCTGGCACGTGGCATACCAAACGCCCACGTTATCGATGGGGATGTTAGAGAGTATAAGATGCGACCTTTGCAGAAAGTCTTAAGTAAGCTTCAGGGTAGGTCTAGACAGTCTGGAATTCCTGAACCAATCACTTACGATATTAGTTACCCAGTTCAAGACGCTTCAGGTAACATAGTGACAATTAGGGCTACAGTTGACGAAGATGACCCGAGACTAGCTCATGCCACTGAGTCGACTATTGTCGGTTATCAACCCACCCGCTACTCTGGCGTAAACGAATCTGAACACTACGCTGAAACGGCTGGGTCAGTAACAACAGGTGTCTCTGTACCATATGAGGAAACCGGAATAGTGGTTTCCGAGTTACAAACTGACGATGGGCAACTCGCACAATTCGCAACAGGTTATCGTCCGGATATATTAGGCCAGCGCGTATTTACAGATTCAGTAGGCGCTAGATCAGGATCTTTCCCAGTTGAATTTGATAAATCAAGGGAAGTGACTCTAAGACACATTAATCCAGCAAACGATCCTCTGCTAAGAGAAGAATTGATTAGAACTCGAAATATACGAACTTTGAGACCAGAAGAGATGGTCGCAATTCTAGCAAGGGTGGCTAGAAGGAGAAAATAATGAGCGCACTGCCTTCTATAGAACGACCAATTTATTCTGAAGGGCTTCACAATCCTTACGTTGACGAGATCAGTAACCGACAAAGACGTTCATTACGCCAGCAGTCAAAATCCGTAAAGCTCCGTGAGGCAGTGAAAGCACAACAGAATGCTGGGTATAGAGTTAGAATTTCAAGATCTGTCTTAAACCAGCAACACTTTACTCCGGAACTAAAAACATGGATTCCATTTGTTCAATCGGGCGTTGCCAGACGTCGCAGTCTAGGAAATCTATCACTAACTGTATTTGACACTAGCCAACAACCTCTAAGACGTGATGAAGGGTTTGAATCGGAAGAGGCGCTGAGGGAAAAGCTCTTTGATCGACGCCCTGAACTATCGCGTGATTCCCCACCTATTGCTGTTACGGGCATATCTTTATTCGGTAATGATCGAGAACCTTTTGTCGGGCTAACGCTAGAGCCAGGATTTATATACGAAGAATTAGACGAAGTACGCAGGATAGTAGCGCCAGAGTTAGCTCTAGATAGAAGCCATCAACGTGACCACACTCCTCACGTTACTTTAGGTCAAGTAATAAACCTAGAAAGTCTCGACACTATACAAAAAGCCCTAGGATTAGTTTTCCCAAAATATGTACAGTTTGAAGCGGCAAGTGTTACATACGATGCTTCGGCATAGAGAACATGACATCTACCCTGATACCATAAACTACGTCTTCGATTTTTTATTGCCTGGACAAAGCATAATCACTGTAGTAATTATGCTGTAAAATGCTAGTGTGATAAACAAGAAAGTAACAACTCTCTTTGTAATGTATTTTCTGCTATTCTTACAGTTTTGGTTCTATCAATTACAGATTAGAAGACTTAAATCAATGAGATTGAGTATATGAATCCTGTTGAACCTCCACAAGACTCCCGTGATCTGCATAGTTATGAACCTAGTTCTACCTTAGCCCCTCAACCTACGCAACCACAGGCCCTATCAGCTAATTCCCTAGCTCTTGCCAATCGGCCTGATAATTCTAAAAAAATACTATGGTACGTTATAGACTGCGTACTCTTTTTGGCTATATTAGTGGTCATTTTTGGGTTTTTGCCCAAAAAAAGCACCCCGGCTAAAAGTACCGCTAAAACTTCTACTACTGGAAGTACCTCCGTCATTCCTAATCCGATAAATAATCCCTTAAATAGTAGCAACGGTGATGTGAATTCAATTAATTCGGAAGTACAATACTGCGCTAACCCATTGGCTGGATCAACAATCTGTTAGGATTGTTCCCCGGTCCAATTAATACCAGTATATTCTATGAGTTTATCGGCTTCTTTGGGTCCTTTAGAACCATTTTCATATATAGATAGACCATCACCATTTTTACTCCACCGCACTAAAACCGGCTCTACCACTCGCCAAGCAGCCATTACCTCTTGGCTGGTTGAGAACAGTGTGTGATCGCCCTTAACAGCGTCAACTAAAACACGTTCATAGGCATCAGGGTGGCCATTGTCTTTAAATGTCCGCTGGTAACTGAAGGACATTGGTGTTGTTTGCATTTGTTGATCAAAGCCTGGCTTCTTAACCTGCAGATCAAGTTCTATACCCTCGTGTGGCTGGAGATTAAATACCAGTATGTTAGCTGGAGAACTGCTTTCAGTTGACTTGAAGACAACCCTGACTTCGGTATCTTTGCTCGCCAAAGCCTTGCCTGTTCGAAGGAAAATAGGGACTCCTTCCCAGCGCTTACTAGCAATCTCTAGCCTAATAGCGGCGTAGGTCTCGACGTTGCTGTCGGGATTGTTCACTTCCTGCTTATAGGTTTTGTACTGCCCTCTCACGCTCAGTTCACTAACCCTATCTTGCTGTACTGGCTTGATATCTTTTAGTAACGCTAGTTTGGCCTCATGCAGCGATTTGCTATTTAGCTCTTTTGGTAGATCTAGCGTAGTTACTGCAAGTAGCTGCAAAAGATGGCTTTGAATAATATCTCGGAGCGCCCCTACTTGCTCATAGAAAGTTGCTCTATCTTCAATCCCGATTGTCTCGGATGCCGTTATGATGATGTGAGAGACATGCTCGGCACTCCAGATCTCTTCGAATACATTATAAAAACGAAAGGTTATGATATTTTGAACTGTCTCTTTTGCCAAATAGTGATCGATTCTAAATATCTGATCTTCGCTAAACTGTTTGGAAATAGTTTCAATTAATTCCTCAGCAGACTTTATGTCATAGCCAAAAGGCTTTTCAATAAGCAGTCGAGTCGATGCTACTCCATGGCTACAGCTTTGATTGAGCCCATGTTCGCCTAAGAAATTAACAATTGATGCGGTGACCTGAGGCGGGATAGACAAATAATACAAACGATTCATGCATACACCCTCTTTGTCCTCGATGGTATCGAGCTCACTAAGCAAATCCTTATATTCTTCACTCTTGGATATATCTAGTTGAAGCATTTTTAGCCTGGAATGTAGTTTAGCTAAAGCTTGTGGATCACAGAGGCCATCGATCTCATTAATGCATAGCTCAACATCTCCCAGTAGCTCCTCAGCTGTAATTGATCGCCGAGTAACACCAAGTATTACGGTGTGCTCATCAAGGAGGTCGTTTTTAAAAAGCTGGTAGAGAGCTGGCAATAGCTTACGCTTTGAAAGGTCTCCGGTAATTCCGAAGATAACTATTATTGCCGGTTCTGGAGCTGGACTTTGTTTTGTAGTCATTACTTGTTTAAATCGTGTCCGCCGAATTTATTGCGCAGTGCTGCCATTAGTTTAGTTGCATAACTAACTTCTCCCTTTTGGGAAGCTAGTCTAACGTCAAAAGATGCTTGAATACTTGGCATTGGCAGCTTTCGCTCTTTGGCAACTTCTAGGGTCCATCGGGCTTCACCTGATTCGTGGACAAATCCGTCGATTCCATCAAGCTCTGGGTTTTCATGAAGTACATCATCGGTCAGTTGGTTTAGGTCCGATTTTATAATGCTACCGTGTTGCCAGACGTCCGCTGCAGCTGCTAAATCTAATGCGTCATAAGGACCTTCTTTTAGCATGCGGTAGCCTTCAGCAAGACTCTCCATTACGCCATACTCAATAGC
>CAJCIR010000031.1 GCA_903970425.1 Chlamydiota bacterium
TTCTTTTTTCTTTTTCTTCTCCCCTTATATATAACTATATAGAAGAGAATGAGCACGAGAATTAATAGATAGAATTATAAAAGTTAGTGGCGATGCCGGAAATGACATTAGTTTAGCTATTGGTGCGTGGCTATATTACTAAGGATTAGATCAAACATGTACTTAGGTTGTACTTTTCTATTTGAGTATCTAAAGGCATATTCATCTACATAAGCTTGTAGGTATTTAGGATCAACGTGTCTATAGACGCCAGTAATACCACGCTTTATGTTGCTCCATAAGTTCTCGACATTCTGGGTATGTCGATCATCACTAACATATTCTTGAATACTGTGGTTGATCGTGAAGTGGACATAACCAGCTCTTGTGAGATGTCTGTAGGAGCCATGAGTATCACTATAGATCGTTGCGTCACTGGTGATACCTTTTCGTATTTCTTTAGATAGTACTCGAACACCAGAACTTTTAACATGCTTGGCAACTGCTCGCCCATTACGTTCTACCATGCCAAAGACTATTTGGCTGTTATGAGCTTTGGCGGTTGTTCGCTTAGTGGTATCAGGATGAAAGTAGGCTTCATCGACTTCAACCTCACCAGTCAGGATATTACCGTCTCCGGACATTAACTGCCGGATGTGGTTAAACATTCGCCAGGCTGTTTTGTAGGTAACGCCTAGCTCTCGTTCTAGTTGCTTGGCACTAATACCAGCTCGAGTTTGAGCCATAAGGTATATGGCATAGAACCATAGTCGAAGTTCGGTGCTGGAATGATCAAAGATTGAGCCTTTCAGTGGATAGATATGATGACCACAGAATGAACAGGCGTAAGCTGAGCGGCCAGTTACCCGATAGAACTTATTCTCTTTGCCACAATGAGGACAGACAATGGTATCTCCAAATCTAAGCTGTTTAATCTCTTCTAGACAAGCAGCGTCATCTGGGAAGCGCTGATTAAACTGCTTGATAGAGAACTTGTTTTCCATACCTCTATTGTATCGAAGAAGTTACTTGTAGTCAAGGGATAATTGCCAATTAAAAGTATTTACAATTAATATATTCTATGTTGTAATTAGTGACTATGCTTTACGGAGAATCGCCAGGAATTTACGTCCCAAAACTTACCGAATTATCTATTGGTAAGGTATCCTTGGGTGTGCCCGTAGAAAATGGCGCAGTACAGCTATCATCGCCTAAGCCTTTGGAAGACGACCAGCCTAGAATTCAGGTAGAGAAATTTGAAGGACAAACCATTGATATTACTCGTGAAGACGGCTCTCCTCTACAAGTAGAAGCAGGAATGTTAGTTACAAGACATATATTAAAACGCGTGTCAGTACTTGAAGTTCCGGTTGAACGACTAACTCTTACGCCAGATATAGATGCTGATAGGGGGCACATGTGGGTACCTCATGTTAGCAGAGAGAATATTGCGCACATACATGGTCTTTTTAGGTTTATACGTATGACAGCCGATTATGCCGTTTTCAGAGACCGAGAAAATAGAATGGGCCAAGCTCTTCTTTAGTTACATTTACAAATAACACTTATTATGGTATTGTTTAATAATGAAATCTTCTAGAAGCCAAGAAGGTATTGGCCGTCTACTTTACGGCCCAAACTCTGATCCTGACATGATAGAGGCCATAACCGGCGAGACGCCACTTTGGATTAGTAAGACCGCTTTAATGCCTAACGTGGAATTGTGCGTTCAAAAACTATCCAATATTCCTGACGTACCTATCGTAGGAGGTGGCCCTTCAGTGAGGAGCATACTCAGAAATAATTACGGAGATGATTTCGAAGCCTATGCTATGAGACCAGCTCCAGGAAAAATGGTTCGAGGGCTTTATGTAGAACTCTCGAGACTCGGTTCGGATAGAATGGTTGAGTGGGATCTAACTGGCGACTGGTTCAAAGCTGGTGAAGCTGAAGCAGTAGTAATTCCTGGTGACGGTAACGGTATGGTTAGTGCTGCGACAACCTACCTTGGTGAGGGTCAGACGTTCGATAGAATTGTAGAAACCGGTACAAATTACCCGCTTTTTTTGACCACGAGTAAAGAAGCTATGACCGAAGTGGCGACTAACGTCCGCCTTTCCTCTAATCAAGACTCATAAAGAACCTTGACGGAAAACAATTGTTATAGCCTGCTATAATAAAGACAGTTGTGACAAAACAAGAGATTATCAATAAGGTCAGAGAATTGAATTTACCCCAGGGATTATACATTGTCTTTGGTAGCGCTCCACTGGCTATTCGAGGAATCCGAGATGCTAATGATATAGATCTCCTAGTTTCAGAAGAAGTTTTTAACAGCCTTAGATCAGCTGGTTGGAAACAGATAGAAAAGGGGCCATCAGACAAACCTCTTGTTAAGGGAGATTATGAGGCTCATCAAAATTGGAATTTTAGTAGCTACAAGCCGACTCTAAAACATCTACTTCAAAGCGCTGAGTTGGAAGAGGGTATACCATTCGCTTCATTAGATGAGGTACGTAAGTGGAAATTTGCTTCTGGGCGACCCAAAGATCTAATTGACATAGAATTAATCGACACATATAGGGCAGGTCAGAAATGAGCGACATTCATGGTATGCACAATGAAAAACACACGGTAGTGGTATTTGATTACGCAGAAAAATCAGAACAATTCCGGAACGTTCGCGAAGCAATAAACGAGTCCGGGATGCAGGCATTGGGATTTACTAGGCCAAGATTTACGGTTGCAGAGCTAAAAGAGAGTTGGGTTGACGCGCTCGTAGTATTATCAATAAAACCTAATACTAAACCTAGGCGCAATATCGGTCAGGAACCAATGCTGGTAAAAACCGAGAATATACCTGTCCCCAGAGCTATTGTCTCCAACGTTAGAGGTGCTGAACTATACGTGCGAGAGAACTCTCTAGATGCAGTCATTCCATTTGAACCTCCAGAGACCTTACCCGAGAGGGTTGTTGAGTGGGTCACGTCCCTTGGTTTAGGTGGGGTTGAGCAACCTTCCGAATGATATAGATACATTATTCTTATGCTAGAATTGGTCTGTGGCTAAGAAAAAACGAAAATTATCAAAAAAGATCTCTTTCCTCACACATCACCGCCATCTTAAGCACTTTATTTTTGGTCTTGGCATCGCTTTCGTATCAGTCGTAATTATTATTGTTGGCTTATCGGTTTACCACAAGCTCAGGGTTGATAGTCAGCAAAACGCACTAGCACCTTTTTATAATACTTCCGGACTAAGTACCAGTGGCCCAATCGGCCAAGTTCTTCGAAGTGAACCACTTGGAGTGTCGGTACAAAACGGTTCGGCTCTAAGAATTATTTATCGTACTCAACGAGCTGATGGCAGTATCACATTTGCATCGGGCATGGTTTTCGTACCCAACAACTCTGTATCCGGGTCTCCTAGACCAGTTGTAGCCTGGGCACATGGCACCGTTGGTATGGGTGATGCCTGTGCACCCTCTCGAAACTCAGATCCACTTTCAGCTATATCATGGGTTAGTGAAATGTTGGCACAAGGCTGGGTAGTAACAGCTACCGATTATGCTGGTCTGGGTACGCCCGGTACACAAGGATATTTGGTAGGTGGCGATGAAGCCAGGGACGTTCTAAATAGCGTTCGGGCTCTACAATATATCCCAAGTGCTGAAGCTGGTAAGAGTTTTGTTGTTTGGGGACATTCACAAGGTGGAAATTCGGCCTTATTCACAGGTTCTGAAGCCGCATCATATGCACCAGATCTTAACCTTCTAGGAACCGTTGCTTCAGCGCCTGCTGCAGAAATCGTGCCGCTACTTAACGAAACCTATAATACTTCTTTGGATTGGGTAATTGGCCCTGAAGTACTGGTCTCATGGCCGACCGCATATTCTGGTCTTAACCCGGCTGAAATAACGACCTCCGCTGGATACAGTAATTACAAACGAATCGCGAACCAATGCATAACCTCCGCTGCCCTCGAAGGTCTAGTTAGAACTGCTCTCAAACAAGACTTCTTTTCGGAAGATCTATCAACATCTGCGCCTTGGTTAGCGGCTGCTAAAGCCAATACAGCCCCAATACTCTCACCAAAGCAGCCAGTGCTTATAGCTGAAAGCTTGACCGATCAAGTCGTCCTACCAAATACTACGGCACTTTATATACAACAGGCCTGCAAAGCTGGTTCTAACCTCACTTCATTATGGCTAACAGGTGTCGGCCATATTCAATTGTCTAATACTATTGGGCCTCAAGTTATTGGTTGGATAGGTGATAGATTTGCTGGTTTACCAAATGTTTCAACCTGTAATCAACCTTTGCCTATAGCTCCTGCCAGTGACCCATCCTAGGACCGTCACCTCCGAATTTATTATTAGATGGTGCCAAAATCAGATAGAGTGATTATTTCTTTCCACACACAAAACACTTATGATTTGACACTACGTTATGGTTGTGATTTGACATACTTGACTCGCTGTGTTATTATATATTCAGAGAACTGTCCATAATAGTTCTCCTTGCATTAAGCCTTCGGCCGTAGTTTTTATGCTACAACGCGGAGGGTTTTTTTACGGGCATTTCCTTTCAAATACTGACATGAAATCAAGGCGACCAGTTCGTTTGTTTTGTTTTACTTGAACGCAAAACTCGATTCCATCTTTTGTCACTCCATAAAATCTGTGTAGCAACATAGATGGACTATTCTTTTCCAGAACAGTTTCAGGTTCATGCCTAGAATTACGCATTACATCTATAGCGGCGATACAACTTCAGCCTTTGGGTTCTAACCTTGCGACTCTTCTTCATGGTGTGGTCCCAAAATACAGCTAGAAATATCTTGTTTTTATTAAAATAAGTAGACCTGATATACGGCTGCCTTTTAGTTAAGGCTATAATTTTTTTGTGTTCTCTTCGTGCTACAACCTGCACTTCATCATAAGAAGTACCCGCTAATAAAGAGGCTTTAGATTTATAAGCTCTCATTGATTAGTATTATCTCACGTAGAGTACTAATATTGTCTAGCATCACCCCGCGCCCCTCTGAGAAGTCATAAGTGATCTATTATGCACTTGGAAAATATGAAAATTGTTTTATGATGCTGTTATGGCCGGAGCAGGTGAAACATCCCAATCGAATCAATACACTCGTTATCCTAGAGAGTCTAAAAGACATGGCAAATGGATATCTAAGTTTATTGAAAAAACTTCAGTTCCTAGAGCTGAATCTCTGCCTTTTGATGTACGCTATGCCCTGCAATACAGGGGGTCTAAGCTAACAGGTGCCGAGATCGCACAACTAAGAGAAGATTGGCAAAAGCCTTTGGCTTTTTATTTAGCCATGAAAGCTGCAGCGGGAAATACCGACATCCAAGCACAGTTGCTCAAACGTCTCGCAGATATAAAATTTGACTATCGAGAAGTCGATATTAAAGATCTTAAACCGGCTTTAGACTTTAGAGCTTCTCAACCAGAAACTACGGTTAACGGGAATAAGATTCCGCAATATTCTAGACAGGGAAGCCTCGGTATTCGCAGATTCGACACAACACTAACTGGCGCTTTAGAGGATAAACCAGACGCAACATTGTTCATGGTCGCCGATTATCCATATGTGGCACTAGACGTCCTAGCAAGCCATAGCTTAGCAAAGGGTAACCCACTTGGCATATTAAATCCCGACTTATTTGGACAGACCCAGCAACCGGTTGGTTTTATTTTCGAACATGAAGGGGGTGGCATTACTGTCAAAGGCTTAAATCATGACTTCGAGCGGCCGGAGGGAGCCGTTATATTTGATGACGCAATATTGCATGGGAACGCACGCAACAATGTTCTTAGCTTTTGGGCACTAGAATCCGATTCAGTTCCAGACTTTGTAGCAGCAGTAACAAACCCTGAGGCCCTACCGTCCAGTCCCAACTCAGGGATCTAATCTTCTGTTATGATGTGTTAGATAATGCGTCGTATTGGTATTTTCAGAGGGACCTTCGACCCCATACATGATGGGCATATTGCTTTTGCCCTCAAAGCTATAGAAGAGGCAAATCTAGAATGCCTGTACTTTTTGCCGGAGCCAAATCCACTTCATAAGCAAGGGGTAAGTGACTTCGAGCAACGACTGACTCTGATTGCACAAAAAATTAGGCCGCATAAGAAATTGCTATTACTCAATCAAGATAATCTTCATGGTAATATTGGCCAGATTATCCAACTACTTAAAGAGAAGTTTGGTTCATCGACACTTGTGTTCTTAATGGGTTCAGATGTCGCCAAGACACTGCCTCAGTGGTCCGACCTAGATCTCTTATGTAAAGATAATGAAATTATTGTAGCTCTAAGAGGGCTGGACAAAAAAAATGACATTACTAAAATAATTGATTCTCTCAAATTAAAACCTATCTACACACTGATCGTTCCTTCTCCTCTGCCAGACATGTCATCCTCAATTATTCGTAAGGAAATATCTCAAAGCAGTTTATAATGTTAATATGTCAAAGGAGGGCAAGTTGTCACCCGCTATAAAGGGTAGCGGTGAGTTGAAAAATAAGGTGGCAATCCTCGACGCGGGTGCTCAGTATGGTAAGGTCATCGATCGACGTGTTCGTAACCTACTCGTCAGATCAGAGATTCTTCCTCTAGATACTCCACTCAAAGAATTAGAAGGATATGGAGCAATAATTATTTCCGGTGGTCCTGACAGCGTTTATTCCCCGAACTCTCCTAAACCTGATCCCAACCTTTTTAAGTTCAAGAAACCCTTGCTAGGTATATGTTATGGTATGCAACTGATAAATCAGGCTTATAAAGGAACTGTAGAAAAGAAAGCAACCAGGGAGGACGGTCAATTCGAAATAGAAGTTGATCCAAGCACACCTTTCTTTAACGGCTTGGACACCCGTCAGTCCGTGCTGATGAGTCACGGTGATAGTCTCGGACTAATCGCTCCAGGGTTTAGGGTCGTCGCTAAATCAAACGACATAGTAGCCGCAATTGCTGACGATAAGCGAAAAATTTATGGAGTTCAGTTTCACCCTGAAGTTGATCTGACAGACAATGGCGTAGAAATGTTATCCAATTTTCTATTTAAAATAGCTGGGCTTAGAAAGACCTACACACTAGAAGACAAGCTAGAAGAGTCGATCAAATATATTCGTGAAGCTGTTGGCAAAAGACAGGTCTTGGCGTTCGTTAGCGGCGGTGTTGACTCCACAGTATTGGCCGTACTGCTAAGTAAGGCGCTGCCAGCAAACCAAGTCCATGTAGTACATGTTGACACTGGTTTTATGCGTAAAGACGAAAGCTCTGGGGTAGAAAAAGCTCTCAGAAAAATTGGTATAAACATGCTCGTTATTGATGCTGCAAAGCAGTTCTATTCCGCTAGAACGGAAATCGACGGAATTAAGATTCCGCCTCTTAGTAAGGTTACGGATCCGGAATTGAAGAGAAGAATTATTGGGGATACTTTCGTTAAGGTCATGGAAAGGGTTATTGATAATCTAAAACTAAATCCTGCAAACACGGTACTAGCCCAAGGTACTTTGCGGCCAGACTTAATTGAGAGCGCCTCGAAGCTGGCAAGTTCTAAAGCTGCTGTCATAAAGACTCACCATAATGACACAGAGCTAGTTCGACAACTAAGAAATGATGGTAGAGTTATAGAACCTTTGCAACAACTTCATAAAGACGAGGTCCGACAGCTAGGCGAAAAATTAGGACTGCCGACAGATTTAGTTTGGCGACAGCCATTCCCGGGTCCAGGTTTAGCCATACGATTACTTTGTAGTACCGAGCCCTACATAACTGATGACTTTGAAGACATAGTTAAACTCTTAAAAGAGTTTGAAGACAATGAAATTAAAGTTCATTTGTTGCCAGTACGCACTGTTGGCGTGCAGGGCGATGGACGTTCCTATAGCTACTTAGTTGGATTGAGTGGCGCTGCCGACTGGCCAAAATTAATCGGTAAGGCTCGTGAAATTCCTAAACGTATTCATAGTGTCAATCGGGTGGTCTATATTTTTGGAGGCACAATTAGGCAATCGCCGCTCGGTATTACACCGACTTTTCCATCGATAGATGCTATCGAGCAACTTAGGGCGGCAGATGCTCGTGTCAATGCGGTACTGAGCAAACACGGACTAAACAAACGCATTAGCCAAGTTCCTGTAGTTTCGTTTCCACTAAATTTTGGAATAGAGGGCAATCGATCTATCGGTATCCGCCCCTTTATAACCAATGACTTTATGACCGGAGCACCGGCAATTCCAGGAGTTAACATTGATGAAGCAATACTCAACGAAATTGTTGATGAGGTGTTAAGCGTACCGGGCATCTCTAAAGTAGTTTATGATTTGACCTCAAAACCTCCCGGCACGACGGAATGGGAATAGTCTAGGCTAGCATTAGCAACTGGCATGTCTGTCGTCACCCAAACAAACTCTTGTACTCCATAAGGGCATTGGGGAAATCACCGCCGGTCAGTTGATAGTTATCATCACTGTCGCTACCAGAGAAGTAAATAAGGTAGGTGGCCCCGTTGGTCGTGGCCCACGAATGGATATTTTTAATGAACTCTGGGTCATCACCCAAGCCATAGCCGTCGTTCGGACGTATGGCACAGGCCCATTCGGCTAGTCCAAACGGCTTGTTCTTGGAGTTGGCGTACGTTTTAAGCCAGTCCAGGTCCAATGTGAATGTGCCGCTCTCGAATTGTTTAAACAAGGCATCGGACTGGGTCGCGTTCGTGGCATTGTTGGGTTCGCCACCTGGCCAATTACCAGCGTTGTCAAAACAGTAATTGTAGAGATCGAGCGTTATAGCGTCGACATAGGAGTTGCCGGGATAAGCCCCCTCAATGACAGTCTGGTTGAGAGCTGTATTCGTGGCCGTGAACCCGGCCAGGCTCCACATAAATTCGAAGCTTGTTCCGGGCACAGCACGCAAGGTGTTTACGATGTTCTGCCAGTAGGTAGCGAAGTTGTAGGCATCCGTTGAATTTGTAATTTGCCAGGGGAAATAATCAGCTCCGTCAAACTCCCATCCCAGGCGTAGGATGGCATTACCAAAGCCAAGTTTAACCAAGTTCTCGGCAATGGAGGTCCAGTAGCTCTGCAGCGACTCCCCGATCGCAAGGGGTGTCGTGAAGCTGCTCGCTCCCTGGGCGAGTGTGTTTTGCGATCCTCCGTCTGATGAGGTACCGCAGACCATTGGGATGTCGAGGACCATCTGATAGGGCGAACCGGCGAACGGTGCGAGCCAGCTCGACAGATTACTATAAGAGGCTAGGTAGAGCCAACCCTCGCCCGAACCAGTTCCAGCGTAAGATGGTAGGT
>CAJCIR010000032.1 GCA_903970425.1 Chlamydiota bacterium
TGATCACAATGAGCGTGATGAAACGTCTGAGAGGCAAGGCTCTCAACAGGTTAAGATTTGGGATAGTAGTAGCAAGCGCGCTGGCTTACATATTTGTAGGTACGCTGCCTGCCAATGCTGCGTCCAACAGCTTAGGAGTAACACCCCGTAAAGACTATACAATTAGTCCCGGCGGTAGCATCTCGGACACCCTTTACATAAACAACCTAAGTAAAACCTCAGCCCTCACGGTCTCCTTAAAAACAGTGGACTTCATATCACAGGGAGAGTCAGGAACCCCATCTCTGCTACTTTCGGCAAACCCACCAGCCGAAACTTACTCACTTAAACCTTACCTAAAATTGCCAGGTAGTGTCACCATACAACCATCATCATCCTACTATCTACCAATAAGTATTAAAATCCCTGCCAATCTTGGTGCTGGTAGTTACTATAGTGCGATTTTATACCAAGCTAACATTGGTCCAGGCAAGCAGCTTACACTTGCTGCATCGGCAGCTACGTTGGTCTTTGTTACTGTGCCGGGCAAAACTAGCGAATTGCTTAATCTAGTCAAATACGGTGCCTACGTACCAAATTCAGTTGGTACTTCTGGGACATTCCAGAGTTTGTTTATTTCTACCCAGCCGCAAGAGTTGGCTTATGTTCTGCATAATCAGGGTAACGTTGCCGAAAATCCTCAAGGCAGTATTGTAATAAAAAATGAATGGGGAAAAGTTGTTGATACTATCAATCAAGCCAACCCTAATCAGGACCTAGCTCTTATTAACCAGACTCGTCTATTTAGCACGTGTATTAAGACAGGGCAAAAACAAGTTACTGGGGATGGACAAACCATCATCTCCCAGGTCTGTTCCAGTCCTAATCTTGCACCAGGCCGCTACAGCGCATTTCTCGAAACCCTTTACGGCATCAACGGCAACACTTCTCAGGAGATCACAGCAACCACCACTTTCTGGTACCTTCCGGTTTGGTTTATAGCAATCCTCATTGCCATTGTCGTTGTAATCATCGCCATTATATGGACCCTCGTACACATTATTAGAAAAAGCGGCAAGAACAAGAAGCACTCTCACCACAGTAATTCTTAGCTAACCACTATCTAGAGATTTGCCGGCATTTTTCTGCTAGACTGGATCTTAGGTAGATAGTAAGTCAAGATAAATATAGAAAAATCGTCATGCAACGAAGACATATATTATTGATGCTACGCAGAGTCATTGTGTTATCAATCTTGATGATTGGTGCTGCACCTTCGCTGGTTGCGGCACTTCAGAATCCTCAGTCCGGTAGTGTAGCATTGCAGGGGACAATTCAAAGCCCACCACCTACCCAAGGAGCAACCCCTACATCCCCAGGTAACGGAACCACTGTAACTACGCAGCCTGTGACAGTCAGCGGTTCATGTCCATCCGGAACCTTAGTCAAAGTGTTCTCCAACGGTGTCTTTATCGGTTCAGTCGTTTGTTCCAACGGTGCTTTTTCTCTCCAAGTCGACTTATTCAGCGGATCCAACAACATTACTGCCATAGACTATGACGCCCTTGATCAGGCTGGACCAACCACAACTGCATTGAATGTAACTTACTCAGGCTCACAGTTTGGTTCACTGGGTCCTCAGTTGACTGTTTCGAGTTCATACGCTGAGCGAGGAACCGACCCTGGGCAACAGCTTACTTGGCCAATTATTCTAAACGGTGGCAACGGCCCCTACGCCATAAGTGTGGATTGGGGAGATGGCCAGGCTCCTGAACTGCTCAGTGAATCTTCAAACGGTACTATACAGATTTCGCACACCTATTCATCGGCTGGGACATACACAGTTACAGTGAGAGTTACTGATGCTAACGGCCAGACGGCATTTCTACAACTTGTGGGTGTGGCCAACGGACCAATAAGTCAGTCAAACAGCAAACCTGTCTCTACTACAATTACCAAGACGGAAGTAGTGTGGTGGCCATCGGCCTTTGCTATCCCGCTAATTATTATTACTTTCTGGTTGGGTCGTCGTTACGAACTTGGTGCTCTTCGAAAGCGTTTGGAGAGGCAAGAGCGGCTCTAAGGTATTAGCAAGCGGCATTGTTGTTTGCTAAAATAGTTAAGTTATGTCAAAAAAAGTATATGTAGGTATGTCTGGTGGTGTTGATAGTTCGGTAACCGCTGCGCTTTTGAAGAAGCAAGGTTATCAAGTTACAGGTGTCTACATGAAGAACTGGAGCCAGGATCTACCTGGTCTTGAATGCACTTGGAAGCAGGATTTTCAGGATGCCAAAAGAGTGGCAACCCAGCTTGGTATTGACTTCAAAATGTATGATTTTCAAAAACAGTACAGACAAAAGGTCGTTGATTATATGGTTGATGAGTATAAGTCTGGGAGGACGCCCAACCCAGATGTTATGTGTAACCAGGAAATTAAATTCAAATTGTTTCTAGACACAGCCTTGGAGGATGGTGCAGATCTAATCGCAACTGGGCACTATGGCCGTATATCAGATGGGCAACTACTCAGCGGGATTGATAAGAATAAGGACCAGAGCTACTTTTTGTACCGAATCAATGAGGAAGCTCTGCGTCGCAGCCTGATGCCTATAGGCGATCTTGAAAAATCAGAAGTTAGAAAGCTAGCGAAGCGATTGGGACTGGCTACTGCTGATAAGAAGGACTCACAAGGTATTTGTTTTGTCGGAAAAGTTGGAATTAAAGAATTTTTACTTAGTGAATTAGGTCCCCAAAAGTCCGGTAAGATTATTGATCAGAAAGGTAAAGAGATTGGCGAACACGACGGTGCTCTTTACTACACCATTGGCCAAAGACATGGACTAAATGTCGGCGGCGGTCTACCTTACTACGTTGTTGGCAAAGATATAGATAAAAATGAAGTCTATGTCTCTACCGACCTAAGTGACGAACAGCTCTGGAGTGGCAGTATAACTCTCACAAATCTTCATTGGCTGAATGACAAGCCGGACAAGAAAGCCAAACTTTCTATACGAACTCGTTACCGAGCCCCGTTAGTTACTATCAGCAAAGTAGGCGATGTAAGTAACGATAGAATACGACTAGACTTGGAAGACGAAATTAGAGCCGTTACACCTGGCCAATCGGCAGTGATCTACGCTGGCGATCGGGTCGTCGGTGGCGGCATTGTTATCTGATACAATACGATATAGACAATGACAGCACAGGAAGTACGTAAAGCCTACTTAGATTTTTTTGAAAAACGTGGACACAAGGTTATTCCGCGGGCTTTGCTAGTTCCGCAAAATGATCCCACAACACTATTTATATCGGCCGGTATGCAGCCTTTAATTCCGTATCTACTCGGGGAACCACATCCAGATGGGGAGCGGCTAGTTAATAGTCAGACGTGTCTTAGAGCCCAAGACATCGAAGATGTCGGTGACAACCGACACACAACATTTTTCGAAATGCTCGGGAACTGGTCGCTAGGCGACTACTTCAAAGAAGAAGAAATACCATGGTTGTTTGAGTTTTTAACAGATGTTGTAGGCTTAGATCCAGAAAAACTTTATGTAACTTGCTACATTGGTAACAAAGAGTTCGATATACCAAAAGATGACGTCGCTGCTGAGCTTTGGGCTGGACTATTCTCTAAAAAGGGAATCGACGCCACTAAATTTGAAATAGGCTCAGAAGCTGATGGCTATGCCAAAGGAATGGGCGACGGACGTATCTTTTTCTATGATGGTAAAAAGAATTGGTGGAGTCGGGCAGGAGATGAAGCTTCCACGCCTATCGGGGATCCTAGTGGCCCAGATACTGAGGTTTTTTATGATTTTGGAACACCACACGATGAAAAATGGGGTAAGTTTTGTCACCCTAACTGCGATTGCGGCCGTTTTGTTGAAATTGCTAACAGCGTTTTCATGGCCTACAAACGAACTAATAGCGGTTTCGAACCACTCGCTAAACCAAATGTTGACTTCGGTGGCGGGCTAGAGAGGATTGCCTCGGCTGCCATTGATAGTTCTGATTTTTTTAGAATAAGTTTACTCCAACCGATCATCACAAAACTCGAGAATCTCAGTGGCAAGAACTACGACAGTCATACTGAGAGCATGCGGGTGATTGCTGATCATCTCAGAGCCGCTACCTTCCTAGCAGTTGATGGTGTTGTGCCCAGCAACAAAGAGCAAGGCTATGTTATGCGCCGACTACTTCGTCGGGCAATTCGATTTGCTTTTGAACTTGGGGTTGAACAGAATTTGTGCGACCAAGTAATTCCAATAATCGCTGATTTATACAACGACGATTACCCTGAAGTGGCCAGCAGTCGTGACAAAGTTATTGAAGTCATAACTCATGAGGAAAAGATTTTTCGCCAGACGCTTCGACAGGGCTTAAAAGAGTTTGAAAAACAAGTTGCTACTAAGACAGAACTAGAAGGAGAAGAATTATTTAAACTCTATGATACCTACGGCTTCCCGACTGAGTTAAGTAAAGAAGAAGCCTATAAGCGAGACATATCTCTAGCTAATAATATCGATGAGGTATTTGAGCAGAAGATGAAAGAACAACGTGATCGCTCTCGAACGGCTGTTAAGGGAGAATTTAAAGGCGGACTAGGTGGACATACCGAACAACACAAAAAATACCACACTGCCACTCATTTAATGTATCAAGCCTTGCGTGACGTGCTAGGCGATCATGTTATCCAACACGGCAGCAACATTACCGAAGAACGCCTACGTTTTGATTTCAGCCATCCTGAGAAAATGACACCAGAACAGATCAAGAGAGTTGAAGACATAGTTAACGAACAAATAGACAAGGACTTAAAGGTTACCTTCGAAGAGCACCCTACACAGCAAGCGATTAACGAACTACATGTTCTTGGCGCTTTTGGCGATCGGTATGGTGATATCGTAAAGGTATATCGTATGCAAGCCGAAGGCAGTGACAAGCCTTTTAGTCTGGAAATTTGTGGTGGTCCACATGTTGATCACACTGGTCAACTGGCTGAGGGCAATAAACACTTCAAGATTCTTAAGGAAGAATCGAGTTCTGCGGGCATCCGTAGGATAAAGGCTGTTCTTCAGTAATCAATCTGAACAGCGTGATATAATTGAACCGATTATGCTTGATAAAATAAAAAGCCTCAGCCAGAACGTCGCCCGCAAGACTGTTAAAAAGAAGAAGGATGATGCTCAGTACATAGTTGCTTTGGACATCGGTACCGAATTTGTCAAGGCCCTGATTGGAAAGGTTGGGCCAGAACAGACTGAGATTGTAGGCGTAGGTCGTGCACACCAATCGCTAAATGACATGCAGGCCGGAGCTATTTCCGATATTGCTAGTGTTGTGGAAAATTGTGACAAAGCCTTAAGCGAGGCCGAAGAGCAGTCTGGTGTAAGTGTTCGTTCGACAGTCATAGGAATTGCCGGTGAGTTAGTTAAAGGTACGACTATAACTGTCCGTTGTACCCGTAAGGTACCAGATCGTCCCCTGGACATCCCCGAAATTGAGAGAATTATTCGTCTGGTTCAGGAACGGGCCCAAGCTAAAGCTAAACAACAATTAGCCTGGGAATTAGGCGGCAAAGAAGTTGAGGTCAGACTAGTTAACAGCGCTTTAGTCAGTATTGATATTGACGGCTACTCTGTTACTAATCCGATCGGTTTCCAGGGCCGCGATGTGGTTATACAATTATTTGCAGCTTTTGCGCCCATGATTCATATTGGCGCTCTGGAGCGAACCGCTCAACAGCTTGACCTGGATCTATTGGCTGTGGCCGCTGAACCCTTCGCTGTAGCTCGCTCGGTTATTGGTGATGATCCTAATGCCAGCATGAGCGCCATATTAATGGATATTGGTGGTGGAACTACTGATATTGCCGTAATAAATGAGGGCGGTATGCAAGGCACTAAAATGTTTGGTATCGGTGGACGAGCTTTTAGCCGAGGAATCGAACGAGATCTTAATGTTGACTTCGAAGAAGCCGAAAAACTGAAGCTTGGACTGGCTACTAATAAAACCGAACGTAACAAAGTACCAGCTATTGAAAAATCTCTGGAAAAAACTCTGGACGTTTGGATGAGCGGTGTTGAACTGGGATTAAGCGAATTTCCTAAACTAGATCATCTTCCCTCTCGAGTTCTGCTATGTGGCGGTGGATCTTCTTTGGATCTTTTAATGGATAAGTTGGAACAGTCCAAATGGTATCGAGAACTACCATTCACTAAGCAGCCTAGCATTCAGCACATTAAGACTAGCCAGGTTGTGGGTATAGTTGACAAAACAGGTGACGTAAATGATCATACCTTCATAACCGCGATGGGATTATTGAGAGTTGGACTTGATACTCTACAGCAAGCCGATAATGCCGACACTGACTCAATCCGTGAGCGATTAGATAGGATACTACGTACATGAGCGAAGTCAGCAAAGACACTATCTATATAGATATTGACGACGAGATAACCACTATCATCGATAAAGTTCGTGGTAGTAGTCATAAAGTTGTTGCTCTGGTACTACCAAAAAGAGCAGCCGTACTTCAAAGCGTAGTTAATATGAAGTTACTGAAAAAGACTGTTGATGAAGAAAAGAAAAACGTAGTTCTGATCACCTCCGAAGCCGGACTATTACCACTTGCCGGATCCGTCGGTTTATACGTTGCCAAAACCCTGCAGTCCAAACCAAGTCTGCCCGAGGCTCCAGAAACATTTGGGGATATTGATTCTATAGACGAACCAGTTGATGTTGAAAGTGAACCGACTGACTTTGACCCCAAAGCCGTTGCCGATAAACCAATTGGTGAGCTGGCTGCTAAAAAAGCCAGTTCAGAAGATGGACCGCAATCAGCCGAGCAACTAAAGAAAAACACTAAGCCGCTCGAAGCTGATGAGACTATTGATCTTAACGAAGATGAATTAGCTGCATCTGGCACAATAGCCGAGTCTATGGCAGAGAACAAGAAGAATAAGAAGAGCAAAAAAGATAAAAAAGACAGTAAACTCAAAGTTCCTGACTTCATTAAATTTAGGAGAATCTTAGCGCTGGCTGTAGTA